>JAURGV010000133.1 GCA_030833605.1 Rhodothermales bacterium | reverse complement strand
AAGCAACCCCCGATTTTAAACAACAGTGGTACGCCTTGGACACGCTTTCGGGGCTCCGAGAAACCAACGTACCGGATGGCATTTTCCTGACCCATGCCCATATCGGTCACTACACGGGGCTGATGCTGCTGGGGCATGAATCCGTTGGTGCACAGGGCGTTCCGGTATATGCCTATCCTAAAATGGCTGCTTTTTTAACCGCGAATGGCCCTTGGTCCCAACTGGTTAAATACGCCAACATTGTATTGGCGCCGCTAGAAAGTGGGACACGCGTCGATCTTTCTCAGAACGTTAGTGTGGAGCCTTTCTTGGTCCCTCATAGGCAAGAATTTTCCGAAGTGGCAGGTTTTATCATTCGCGGGCCTAATCTATCGGTAGGTTTTATCCCTGATATCGACTCATGGGAGGCCTGGGAGGCGGAAGGTGTCTCACTCGAATCCTTTTTAGCGTCGGTCGATATCGCTTTAGTGGATGGGACGTTTTTCGAAAATGGCGAACTTCCCGGTCGCGACATGAGCGGCTTTCCACACCCGTTTATCACCCACACCATGGATCGTTTGGCCTCAGCTCCCGATTCCGTGCGATCAAAAGTTCATTTCATCCATTTAAATCACTCCAATCCGGCCTTAATTAAGGAGAGCAGTGCGCAGAAATTAGTAGCACAAAACGGATTTAACCTAGCTTTTCCTGGCCAAATTATAGCCCTGTAAACGTTTTATGGTTTCTAAATACTCCCTTTCATTCGTCATGCTCATCTGGATGACGGCCTGTGCACAGCCCGAACCGGCGGTGGAGACTAGCGATGTTAAGATCTATGAAGGCGGCAAAGGTCGCATTGTGGACATTGTAGCCGACGGAAATATGGCGGTGATTCGCCATGATGAAATTCCAGGCTTTATGATGGGGATGACCATGACCTTTGGGCTGAGGGAAGATTCGATTCGCTCTGCGGTCCAACCGAATGATTCGATCCACTTTGACGTCGCCTTTGATGGCATTGACTCCTGGATTTCAAAAGTGACCGTGATCACAGAAGAATAGAAGTCAAAAGAATTGCGCTCCGAAACATAGAGCTCCGCGGAAAATAGAGCTCTAATTGCCGGGTCAAAACGTCCCAAAAATGAGAGGGGCGGGTCTTCTTCGAAGACCCGCCCCTCAAGATTTCATGGCCAAACCTAGCTATTGGATAGTGGAAATGTAGGCGTAAAGTGCCTCCAACTCCGTGTCGTCCAAGTTGCGGAAGGAGGTCCAGGGCATAAATTTATCGTCTAGGGCTCTGCCCGAAGGTGTTACGCGTTCCCGAATCGTATTAATGAACCCATCGAGACCCCAACTTTGAGTGGCTCGCAAATCCGGTGCAAACGGAGAATCTGGATCGGGTGGCTGTCCACCCGTTAACGTCGCCGAATGACAAACCTGGCAAATCACACTGGCGCGATATTTTCCCCATTCTACGGTCGGACCTTTTTCAGGCATGTCTAATCGAGGGGTTCCCATCATCATGTCGGGCGTTAATTTCATGTCGTCAGAACTACCTAAAATAAACTTCCCAAGCAGTTTGAATTCCGTTTTGGGAAGTTCATTATCCACGGGTGGTACTGATTTCAGATACGCCACCAGCGCACCCACCTCGGTGTCACTCATATGGTAATAGGCTTCGGAAGGCATGACCATCAATCCCGATCCATCGGGCCGAACCCCGTGTCTGATGGCGCGAAGCCAATCTCCATCGCTAAACGACGCACCCACTCCTCCTTTTCCCGAAGTAAGATTGGATGGAACCACAACAAACGGCGGTGCATCCACAAGGACGCTGCCTTCATAGGACTGTCCATGACAATGTTGGCACCCATGCGATTCGGCCAAGTATTTTCCCATAGCCAGCGACGCAGAATCGGACACGATAGGAGCATCGTCATAATCAAGGGAATAGACCTTAGCTAACTTGTCATTTCCCTTTGAGATATTAAACGTGGCAAAAGCCGCACCTACGATCAGAACTAGGGCTAATGCCCCTAAAATCCATTTGAAAATTTTCATGGTTTTTCAGTTGGCAAAGCAATAATTGCGGACCATTGATGATTTTTATAGATCCCGGGTTGCGTGGAATGTATTAAAGTCCGAACATGGATGCGATAGCCCACCAAATTTTTAGTAGATCATGGTTCGTACTACCCTTTCTCTCTGTGTTTTGGTACTGTTTGTACATGTACTCCCTGCCGCAGCACAAAACAAACGACCGCTCGACCACGCAGATGTCAATGCTTGGAACAGAATTTCCAATTCCACCTTATCCAACAACGGCAAATGGGTCGCTTGGGTAGAAGCTCCGGAGCGCGGTGACGGCGTTCTTCGGATATCTTCCGCGGATGGCAAAACAACGTATACCATCCCACGCGGAGCCTCCCCTGCCATTTCTGGCGATAATGGCTTTGTTGCCTTCAAAATCATTCCGCAGGCCGATTCAGTTCGTCAGAAAAAACTAGACGACGTCAAGAAAAAAGATATGCCAACGGACTCGTTGGGCTTTATTGCGTTGGCCACAGGCGCGATTCAGAAATTTGCTCACGTCCAGTCTTTTCAGCTTTCATCTAAAGCCGGCGCATTATTGGCGTACAAACTAACCGAAGACGCCAGCAAAGAAGAAACCCCTTCCGATACAACAAAGGCTAAGGAAGAGGAGCCTGAAAAGGAAGAATCCGAAAAAGAGGATCCCGATAAGAAGAAACACGACAAAAAAACCGGGACCCATATGGTCGTGATGACCCTGACCGGCGGGGACGCAACTACGTTCAAGAATGTCACGGACTATGCCGTGCACGAATCCGGAAGCGGCGGTGCATTCTTCCGTGAATCCAAAAAAGGCGAAGATGACGGTGCGTATACCTTTGATTCTAGCGGTTCAGCAGAATTTGTTCTAGCCACTGGCACGGGAAACTACGTCCAGCTCACCCTCTCGAAAAACGACGACAAAGTCGCATTTTTAACCAATTCAGGTGATTTCGAAGCAGAAATGCCCTCTTTCAGCCTCATGATGGGCACGCAGCAGGACGCCGTTGAACTTGCAAAGGAGGGCGCACCTGGTATTCCAGCTTCGTGGTGGGTGAGTGAACACGGAAATCTGACATTCTCAGAATTAGGTAGCCGCTTATTTTTTGGTACGGCTCCTCGGCCTGCACCTGAGCCAAAAGACGACGATATCCTCGACGAAGAAAAAGTAAAGCTGGACCTTTGGAGCTGGAAGGATCCCTATTTGCAGCCTATGCAGTTGATTCAATCCGATCGTGAACAAAAAAGGACCTACGAGGCAGTCGTTCATCTTTCGTCAGGATCTATTGTTCAGTTGGCTACAGAAGAAATCCCATCCGTTACCGCTTCGCAGCAACGCGACGGTGACGTAGCGATTGGGTCATCCAATTTGGACTACCGTGTTGAATCATCGTGGGATGCCCCTGGCCGTTCCGATGCGTGGGTTATTGACGTTCTTACCGGTGCGAGCAAACAGGTTCTAAAGGGCGTGCAAGATTTTCCCCGCCTTTCTCCAGAAGGTCAGTTCATAACGTATTGGGATCGGGATAATGCCTTGTGGATGGCGGTGAGCACATCTACAGGGGAAGAAATGACCCTCTCCAGTGGAGCTTCTACTTCATTTGTGGACGATTTGGAAGACCAAGAGTTCGCGCCCGGCAACTATGGCCAAGCCGGTTGGACCGAAGGAGATGCCGAGTTTGTGGTTTACGATAAGTACGATATGTGGGGATTGTCTCCATCGGGAACGGCCCGGAATATCACAAAAGGAAAAGGAGCCGAACAATCCACCCGTTACACGTACACCCGTGTTGACCGCGAAGAGCAGGCGTTGTCCGCTTCCGCCAATTGGAAAGTGTATGGACTGAACCTCAACACCATGGATGCGGGCTATTACGAGCTCAATTCAACGTCCGGTGCGCTCAGCATGCAGGTCGCTGGTCCGTACGGGTTTCAGCTGGATGAAAAAGCATCCGATGCCGATGTAATCCTTTGGTCCAGAAGCAGTTACACCGAATTTCCCGATCTGCGCATTTCGGGCCTAAATCACAAAAATGCCGTTAAGCTGAGCAATGCAAATCCACAGCAGAAACAGTTTAATTGGGGTACATCCGAGTTGTATGAGTGGACGTCTATTGACGGCGAACTACTCAAGGGCATTTTGTATAAACCGGAAGGGTTTGATGCCTCGAAAAAGTACCCCATGATGGTGTATTTCTACGAAAAGAACTCCACGGGTTTAAACAGACACATTGCTCCTTCGGCTGGGGGGTCTAGTATCAACTATACCTTTTATGTGAGCCGTGGGTATGTGCTTTTCGTCCCGGACATCCCATACAAAAGCGGCTATCCTGGCAAGAGCGCTATGAATGCTATTATGCCCGGCATCACCTCGCTGATTGACGACGGCTTTGTGGACCGCGATCGCATTGGCGTACAAGGCCATAGCTGGGGTGGGTATCAGATTGCATACATGGTCACGCAAACCAACCTGTTCGCTGCAGCGGAAGCTGGAGCACCGGTTGTAAACATGACATCGGCGTACGGCGGCATCCGGTGGGCATCTGGCATGAGCCGTATGTTCCAGTACGAGCGGACGCAGAGCCGCATAGGGGGCACGTTGTGGAATGCTCAACAGCGTTATATCCACAACTCGCCGCTATTCCAGGCCGATAAAGTGCAAACGCCTTTGTTAATGATGCACAACGATAACGATGGCGCTGTTCCATGGTACCAGGGGATCGAGTACTTCGTGGCGTTACGGCGTCTGAACAAACCCGTTTGGATGGTCAACTACAACGGCGCTGGACACGGTCTTTCTGATCTGGATGAACGGAGAGACTGGCAAATTCGCATGCAGCAGTTTTTTGATCACTATCTGATGGACACACCGGCACCCGTTTGGCTGCAGGAGGGCATTCCAGCGGTCAAAAAAGGAAAAACGATGGGTCTAGAGTTGGTCGGCCAATAGCATTAGGCCGTATCCAACCCGATCGATCCTTTCTGGAAGCTATGAGTCCTTTTGATCGAAGAAAATTTCTGAAGCGGTCAGCCCTGGCTTTGCCAGGGCTGACCGCGTTGGGCGAAGTCTCCCAAAGAGACTTCGCCCCATTCGAACCCAGCGGCCGAGTGTTCACTCGGCCGTTTAAGGAAAGAGAGGTCAATCGCGACTTTTGGGATGACGTACGGGATTCCTATGCCTTGTCAGATGCCCGTACGTATATGAATACCGGTGGGTTAGGCCCGGTCTCTAAACAGGTACTTGAAGCATTTCACCAAAGGACGGTGGACTTGCAAACCCGATCGGAAACGGGTCATGCACTTATCGAAACCGCCAGAGAGCCGGTAGCGTCGTTTTTTGGAGCGTCTCCCAAAGAAATCTGCTTTACTCGAAACGCTACCGAAGGCAACGCGATCGTGGCCTCGGGACTCCGTTTAGACCCTGGAGATGAGGTCATTATTGATGCGAGTGCGCATCCTGGTGGAGCCATTCCTTGGTTAAATCAGCTAAACCTAAACGGTTTAGTTATTCGAACCTTTGAACCCGATGCGTCCTCACCCGAGGAATTGGTCGCTCGCATTGCAGCGCTGATAACCCCTAAAACAAAAGTGATCTCCGTTAGCCACATCACGGCGCCTACGGGAATCCTTCTGCCGGTCGAGGCTATATCCGCGTTGGCAAAAACCCACGGATGTTGGTTTCATATTGATGGCGCCCAATCAGCGGGCATGATCCCCATCAATCTACACGACATTGGCTGTGATTCGTATGCGACCAGCGGTCACAAATGGTTGGGCGCCCTACACGGAACAGGAATCCTCTACATCGCTGAAAACGGATTGGATCGCATTCAACCGACCGAAATAGGAGCTTATTCAGATGCCGGATACAGTTTGCCACGGTCGCTCACCTATATCGACACCGCTCGACGCCATGAGAGTGGTACTCGAAATGCACCATTGATTGAGTCCGTTCAAAAGGCGTGCTCGTTTTTATCTGATATTGGCATTGGACGCATCCAACAACGAGGAATCGACCTTGCACAACGCCTGCGAAACCATCTTCAATCCAATACCAACATTGAAATACTGTCGCCAAAGCATGATGCGCTTAAAACTTCCATTTTGACCTTTCGCAGTCCGCTGATGGATTTCTCAACCCTAAATCAGAAGCTATCAAATGATCAACAGTTTCGGCTAAGGGTGGTCACGGAGCAAGAGTTGAACGCGATACGCGTTTCCTTGCATATTTTCAATACCGAAGAAGGAGTCGACCGACTTGGCGAAGCCATCAACGCCATAATCCCGTCTTAGCTGGTCGTAAATCTAAGCCCGTCAAACGCCGGGGCCATTCCTTCTGGCATACGCTGTTCGATTTCTTGGTGCGTTAAGTCGTGCGCAATATGGGTAAACCATGTCTGTTTCGCCCCAATCTCGCGGGCAACTTGAATGGATTTGTCAATGGTGAGATGCATCGGGTGAGGCCGTTCTCTTAATCCATCCAGCACAAGAACATCTAGATTTTGTAACAAAGCCCTGCTCGCATAAGGCACCTCGCTAACATCCGTTAAATAGGCGAAATTCCCAATGCGGTATCCCAGAATATCCAATGAGCCATGCACGAGTGGAATAGGAATTACCTTCACAGAGGCCTCCGTCGACCGGCTTTTGACG
>JAURGV010000132.1 GCA_030833605.1 Rhodothermales bacterium | reverse complement strand
AGGAAAGGTGGTCCCATTCCGGGAGTAGGGGGTGGGTAAATCCAATTTGTTCGTTGGCTGCGCGAACAATTTTCATTCCGGTATCCGATAGCTGTGATGCTTCCGCCGGAACGATTTCGAATCCCAACGTCATGGCGTCCACGATCACAAAACTATCGCCACCATACGCCGTGTCAACGGAAAGCGTCCCCAGTCCCTCCACCTCGAGGGGCACAGAAAGGCGATCCACAAAGGAGGGTACATTGGTGATTTTGATTCTTTCGGCTTTTCCCGCTTTGCAATGGGCCTGTACCCGAACTAAACCGCCCGGTGCTTCCAACACCAAATGGGTAATGGGTTCTTGCATGGGCAAAATGCCCGAATCCAACAACACGGTCGCCACACAAATGGAATTGGACCCTGACATGGGTGGCGTGTCGGCAGGCTCCATAATGATAAATCCCATGTCGGCGGCAGGATTCACCGGAGGCACCAGCAAATTAACATGCCTAAATACGCCACCACGGGGCTCATTCAACACAAAGTTGCGAAGGGTTTGATTGGTTGCAACCCAGTTGCGTTGCTCCCAAATACTATCGCCAGGAGGCGTGGGCACCCCTCCAACTATGACGTCTCCGACCTCGCCTTCGGCGTGACAACTAACGATATGGATTATTTTGGATGATCGCATGGCGGTAAAATACTTTAAAAACCGATTCAAAGGGGCGTTTTTAATCCCAGTTTTGTTTCTTACCATTTTCAGGCGACTCTAGCGTGAAATCCGTGTGTCTCTGTCTGATCGTTCCTAAATCAACTTCTGAAAATTGATGAAATACGCTCCGTTTATTCTGATCACCGTTTTTTTTGCGGTTGGTGGATGCAATCAATCGAGTTCGGTAACAGAACCGCCGAACATTTTGCTGATTTCAATCGATGATCTGAATAATTGGATTGAACCCTTGGGAGGCCACCCTCAAGCCCAAACCCCCAATTTGGCTTCTTTTGCGAACGAGGCGGTAACGTTTCGGCGTTCGTACACGGTTTCACCCTCATGCAATCCCTCTAGAACGGCGCTGATGACGGGCAAATTGCCATGGGAGACAGGGCTGTATACCAATGGCCAAAGATGGCGGCAAATAGTTGGAGATGAACAAGTCATTCCCCAGTATTTGCAAGAACAAGGCTATTATGCAGCGGGTGCTGGCAAAATTTATCACGCGAATATGCCCGACCCTCAGTCATGGAACGACTACTTCCCTAATAAAATTGAACAAATGCCAAACTATTGGCTACCGGTTCAAGATTCTATTACTGGGGTGAAGTCTTTCGCGTTGACCGACAATGAAATCCGTGAGGACTCCCCGACAGGTGTGAACATGGTGATGCCGCCCTTTAAAGGGATGTACGTGGCTTTTGACTTTGCGCCTTTACCCGTCGAAACCGAACAAACGGGGGACTATTCGTCCATGCAATGGGTATCCGAACAGTTCAAAAAGAAGCATGATAAGCCATTTTTTCTAACGGCTGGACTGTATAGACCGCATCTTCCTTGGTATGTCCCCCAAAAGTATTTCGACAAATTCCCGCTGGAGGACATCCAACTTCCCGAAGTCATGGAAAATGACCTGGATGATGTTCCAGAATTGGGTCAACGGGTTGCCCGCAACCGCTATCATGAGCGTGTTTTGGAGTCCGATAACTGGAAAAAGGCCGTTCAAGGGTATTTGGCTAGCATTAATTACGCGGACGACTTGGTTGGGCAACTACTGAATAACCTGGCTCAAAGTGAATACGCCGACAACACCATCGTAATCATCTTTTCAGATCATGGATGGCAACTGGGAGAAAAAGAGCACTGGAGAAAATTCAGTATGTGGGAGGACGTGTTGAATACGGTCCTTATGGTTAAAGTCCCCAAAGGCATTCCTGGGCTTCCAGAAGGGAGCTATACCGGTGGCGTGAGCGATAAAAACGTATCGCTCGTTGATATTTTCCCCACGATAGCGGAATTGATCGGAAAAAAACCCAAACCTGGCTTATCTGGTCATAGTTTGGTGCCTTTATTGAAAGAACCCAATGCCCAATGGACCTATCCGGTGGTTTCTTCCATGGACGACAACAAGTTTTCCGTTATTTCAGAATCGTGGCATATGATTCAATACGAATCCGAGGACGGACAGGCGAATCAATATGAATTGTACGACTTGGCCAGCGATCCAAATGAATGGACCAATTTGGCTACCGACGCACAATACGCATCTAAAATTGAGGAACTAGCCACCTTCATCCCGACTGAAAGGAAGCCCATGGTAAAAACCGAGCCCTTCCGCTGGGGAGAAGTGCTGAGCGGAAAAGTCACGTTTAAATAGGTCCTAACCCGAGGGTGGATTACCGGATCGCGCTCCGTCCTCCAACCGTTGGAATGGTGACGGATGTGGCATCCAGATCGACCGTTAGTTCCGTTCCTGGGGTAGGCCATAACGTAAAGTCGCGGTCACTAGACATAATCATGAGCCCAATGCGCTGTCCTTTTTTTACAACCTGATCGTCGGGCTGTAAATCGAAGGAAAGGGAATAGAACTGCCCGGGTACCAACGGCTCGCTTTCTGAAATGGACTTGTGGTTTTGAGGATCGGCCCAACCGCGAGTAATTACGCCTCCGGTTGGATTTCTGCCTTCTGTCCACGGTAGCGAAACCAACCAAACCGAAAGATTTGCGGCCGGTTTACTGGATGCCAATTTGATGTTCACCCGAGCTGTTCCGGAAATATGAACATCCTCGACCAATTCCCCCGTGGTGAATAGCAGCCGATGATTGGTGTTTTCAGCACTGGCTAATACTTGGCCAGAAAACGACACATTATCGACAAGCGTCTCTTTCCCTTGCCCAGTAGAAGCTGTTAGTGATAAATGGCCACTCGTCACACCGCCTTTCATCGGGAAAAAAGTAACGGGTTTCGCTTCAGGGTTAGGGTAGTCTGCATATGGGGTTGGGTTGTCTTGTTTGTCTCCTTCGCGCACAATCCAAGCTTTAGGATCGTTTTCAACGCCATTTTCGACGCCGAATAGGTAGCGAGTGAACCAACGATTCATCAGCGTATGTGGTGGTTCGCCGCCGTGTCCACCTTGGTGGTAGTACTGTTGAACCGGCACCCGACCTTTTAAGGCCTCAACAATGCGTGTACTGTGCTCAGGCACCACGTTCCAGTCGTTAAAGGCGTGTCCCATCAACACGGCAGCTTTGACGTTGTCCGTTACGTTGAGATAGTCACGGCCCTCCCAGAAGTCGTTGTAATCACCGGTTTTACGGTCTCTACCAGCCGCCATTTCTCCGTCTCGGACGGTCGCATTGCAATAATCCCGACGATCCGACTTACGGCTATGAATGAAATCGTACAAGAAGTCGATGTCTTCACCAAGCCAACCGCCAGGGTGTCTAACCAATCCGTTGGACCGGTAGTAGTGCCAGTATGAGGTATTCGGAGCGATAGGGATGATGGCTTGAAGCCCTTCAACGCCGGTTGTCGCAGCCGCTAGGGGTAACGTCCCGTTGTAAGACGTGCCGGTCATGCCGACTTTACCCGTTGCCCATCCGGCTGTTATTTGCTCGGTACCATCGACCGTGGTAAACCCTTTCGCGCGGCCGTTTAACCAATCGATCACTGCCTTTGGAGCGAGCGACTCGTTGATTCCGCCTACCGTTGGGCAGCCCTCAGAAAGACCTGTTCCAGGAGATTCTGAATGCACCACAGCGAATCCGCGAGGTACCCACGTATCCACAAAGCCGTTTGAAATACCGGGCCTTGTTCCTGCCGATGGAGGGGGTTGATTCGTTCGCGGAGGGGATTCTTCTCCTATCTCTTGGCGAACGTCCCACAAATATTCTCTAGCACCTGACGTACCGGAATAGTACGGACTCGACCCGTAAATTACGGGCACTTTAAGGTCTTCCGACTCTGTTTGTGCCTGCCTAACAACGGCAACGTGCACGCGGTCCAGCTTTCCATCGCCATCGGAATCAAATTCGGTTTCGACCCATAGTTCTTCTCGAATCCACTGGTCTGACTGGCTAAACCCATCTACAATTTGAGCTTGGCCATCCACAAAAACGGGTTTGGTTTGACCCAATACCAACGCGGGGCTAAAAACAAGGGCAAAAAGAAGGTAAAAAAAGGTTTGAACGCGGTATTTCATGATCACAAAGGGTTCTTTCGTTCGAATTAATTCGTTGAAGGTCCAGAAAATTGAAGTTTTTGAAGACTCGCTTGGAGCTCTTGTTGAGCTGCCCGAACCACATCAAAAGTAGCGGTGGATGTACCTCCCACCTCAATATCTATCATAGAAGCTAAGGCTTTATCGTACCAAGAGGCCCATGTATCCAAAATATCTTTTTCCACGGCAGGATCTGCGCCGTTTTGAATAGCTGCCTGGCCTAATTGGAATTCAACTTGAAGCCTGTCTTGCGCGGCCTTTAGCACCTCATAAACAAAGAGCTGAGTCATTTCCTGGTCGGCAGTAACTAGGCCTAAAGCGGTCACCAATGCGGTAACGCCTACGTTTTTTAGCTCGTCGGCCGAAACCATTTCAATTCGATCTCGATCGGTGTGGTAAAATTGATCGGTAAAATGCCATAACAAGAGACCTGGGATGTCCGCATTTAAAAACGGTACATGGTCACTTCCGCCTTCATAGGGATTCGTTTTGACAACCCAGCCGTTGGTAGCAGATTGCTCCATAGCCCGATTATACACGATGTCGTTAAAATAATGAGGGCGCATATCTTCTTTGCTCAGCGGTGACCCGCCCCATTCGCTATGTTTTTCTTCCCCACGCGTCCAAATGGCCGAAGGATCGGGCATTTTTTCGATAAGGAACGTTCCGCCCGTTTTTTGGGTGTCTTCACCCACCATGTCGAGGGATAAGCCCCATAAAATGCCTTCCTTCCGAACCGAATCTTGGGAAACATAGCGGCCCGTAGAACGAATTTCATCGCCCCAAATAAACGTAATGGTTCGTTTGGGATCCATTTTTTCGGCCTGTACCAAAGAAGCAGCAACACGAGCCATCTCTACTTGAGCGCCCACTCCCGAGGCGTTATCGTTAGCTCCCGGTTCTTGGACGTGTGCGCTAAATACGAATCGTTCGTCCGGAGTTTGGCTTCCTCGGATATCGGCTACAACGGTTTGTTCGACGGCGTTTTCGGTCCAAACCACTTCGCTCGTAACATGTAGCTCAACGGGTCCGGCCTGCAGTGCGGTTCGAAGCGTTTCCAGCGCATTTTTAGACAAGGCAATGCCCCAACTTTGCGCTTCGGAATTGTTGGGAATAGACCGGAATTGAATGGAGTGTTTATTTTTCTCTGGCTGTAAGTAATCAGGCAGTGAATAAGCAAGGATACCCAATGCACCTCCTTCAACTACCGCCCGTTGGAAAGCCCTGGAAATCTGACCTTCCACTAACACGATGGCGCCCTTCAGGTTAAGGCCAGCCAAAACTTCTGACGATCCATCTCCTCCGTCCACCAATCTACCGGTAACCCCTTCGGGGGGAGTCGAGTAGGAATACGTAGCCAACATATTCCTGTTATTCTCAAACGTCAAAACAGGCTCGTCAACCCCAACAATGTGTACACTGGCCCCTTTCGGCTGCCATGCTGGCCGATTCATGGGGTAGTGTTCAAGACGAAAGGTCATGCGGTCGTCTGCAGTCGCCGTTTCTTCCGAAACAAATCCCGCTTTTTCTAACCGCGACACAATGTGGGCAATACTTTCGTTAAATCCTTGGTTGCCTGGCCAGCGCACGTGGTTGTCCAGAAAAGCAACGGTTTCAATGGCGGACTCCCCGGAGTACTCTCCGCGGACGAGCTCAGCGATCGAGCCGGTAGGGGACGACTTATTTGGACTGCATGCCGAGACTAAAAAAAGCGTAAATAGGAGTAAAATGCCTGCTGTCCTGACATGAGTGGTCATAAAAACGTACGTGATCAGAGATAATAGGGTTGCTGGAAGCTTGAATGCACAAAGAGACTGAATGGTTGCTGTATATTCTTAGACGTAATTAACCTGCCGTTTATTCCTATAGGTACCATGTCGGATCGATTTCCAACTGTTTTTCTAGCTCTTCTTTTTGGAGCAGTAAGTGTCTTTTCGGGATGTTTACCGGCTGGCGACCAATCATCCGGAACGCTCGTCGAGTTGGCACCAAATGACACAACGGGAGGTAAAAACTTAAGATGGAGCCCCAAAGGAGAAGTGATCCCACTAACTTTTGATGGGGAAGATCTGGTCGGGAGCCACCATTTGGGGTCTATCGGCACGTCGGACTTTGCTGTCCGGCTTTCAAAAAGCTCAGGCGCTCAATATTTTGACCAACTTTGGATAGATACCAATCGGAATGGAGCGGTTGATGCTGACGAACAATTGACCACAACGCCTTCGGAAACCAGATACAAAATGTGGTCTAGTTTCCAAGCGACCCTTCAGATAAGTGTAGTGGACTCCACGTCGGGTACAGAAACCGTCAATCCCTACCCACTCTCGTTGTGGTATGTCGAAGATATGAGGGAGCCACAAACGGAACATGCGCTTCGTTTTTCTCGAAGAGGATGGATGCAAGGGGCAGGGGAGATTGATGGCGCGGCAGTTGTTGTACGAGTCTCAGAAAGCTTGATGGACGGAATATTTAATTGGGAAGACGAATGGACCCTCGCGCCCGTTGATTCCGTGCATCATTTGTATGCATTTCAGTCCAATCGACCTGCTCGACGACACGCGTGGTT
>JAURGV010000131.1 GCA_030833605.1 Rhodothermales bacterium | reverse complement strand
CTTCCACATCCTCTGGGTCCTCTTTCAAAACCCGATCGATGCGCGCTTTGGCTTCAAGCAAGCTGTTACCGGATTCGAACGCCGTACGAGCCCGATGAAACTGGACTTTGGTATCGGCCGATTGCACCGTTTGAGCTTGTGCGGTAGGAGTCGAAATTCCCCCAAGCAGTGCTATTAATAGCATCGCGACCGCACCGGAGGCGGTGTTCAAGGGGCTAACAATGTGGTTGAATTGGAAAAGCACGGAAAAATCAGATTAAACGGAGCTGGGTGTGTTCAATATGCATCAAGAATCGTTCCCCTTCAAACTAGGGTGTATTCTGACCATATTTTGATGATTTCTTTGGTTAATTGGTGCAAAGCAAGGAAAATGCTACCAAAAGTGTCTAGATTTATCAACAATGATCCCCGAAATCCCGAATCGTTTTGACCCCTCTGATTTTCCCCAGTTTTCCTCGGGAATGGGTCGCGTATTGATTCATGTTTCTGAAACGGATTCTACGAATCGACTGGCAAAGTCCTTTGTGCAAGCGGCATGGGAGGTAGCCCCCAGACGAGTGGCCCCAGCGCTGGATCAAAGCGCAAACGGTCTAGATGGAACCGTGTTTTTGGCAGATAGCCAAACAGCGGGTCGTGGGCGGTTAAATCGGACGTGGAATGCCAGTGCAGGTCAAAATTTGCTGCTGACGGCATTGGTGCATATTCCAGAAACAACTCCTGATAACGGACTGGCTCGCGGATTGCTTCCGCTCGCCACGGCATTGGCCGTAGCCGAGACGTTGGGAGCGTATGTGCCAACCTCGTCGGTAGCCATTAAATGGCCAAATGACGTGCTTTTAAACGGTTTAAAAAGTTCTGGCATCTTGGTAGAGGCAGGCCCTGGAAATGTGTTTTTGGTTGGCATTGGACTCAATGTAAATGAGAGCGACTTTCCTGATTCCCTGTCCGAAACGGCCACTTCGCTGTTGCTCCAAACCGGTCAGCGAATAGATCGAATGGAGATTTACAGCCGCCTCATGTCCGCTTTAACGAAGTATGTCACCCTTCTTAAATCGGAACCCTCGGCTTTATTGGGCGCGTATCGTGCGCAGGTTTCGGGGATGAATCGCCCGGTACGTTTGAATACGGGGTCGGCCATTGTTGAGGGCACAATGGCCGGGATTCATTCCGATGGAGGGTTAATTGTGGAGTCAAATGCCGTTCAGAAAGTGTATTATGCAGGGGACGTAACCCTTTCACCTTCTTCCATGGTTTAAACGGCTCAGCATGTGGCTTTTGGTCGATATAGGCAATAGTTCATCCAAGGTAGGCCTGTTCAATGAAGCGTTGGACAGCGAGCCGGGACTGCGCTCGGAATCCGTCACCCGATTTGAACATGGCGAAACACCGGAGGGCATTTTGCACCTCCACGCTCAGTTGGCGAATTACCTAAACGGGGTAGATGTTACACGCGTTGGAGCCGTTTCGGTGGTCCCATCAGCCAGCTTAGTGTGGTCTAGGGTCGTCAATACGCTGCTGCGACAAGAGATCACCTTTTTCGACGAGACCTCACCGATGCCCATTCGATTGACCTACCAAACGCCGCAAACTATGGGTAAGGATCGCATAGTCGCGGCTGTTGCTGGTTGGAGCCGGTACGCCACTTCCGGAGGGAAGGGCGTTATCGTAGTAGACGCCGGGACAGCGATAAACTATGAAGTCGTATTGCCGGATGGGGAGTACCCGGGAGGCGTGATTGCTCCGGGTCCCGGGTTGGTGCGGCAGGCATTGGGTTCAGGAACGGCCCAGCTACCGAAAGTAGAGCTGGCAATGCCACCGTTTCGCTTAGGAAGGTCTACGGACGAAGCCATCCGGTCTGGCATTATGTTTGGAATGGAAGATGGCGTTCGATCCATGGTCCAAGCACTGATCGAAGAAACCAATCTGTCTATGGAAGTGGTTTTAACAGGGGGATGGGGAAAGTGGTTGTCCGTACGAACCGGATGGGATTGCAATCCTGATTTGGTACTTCTTGGAGTCGCTGATTTGATGGCCTTTGAAGGCGGAGCGGTTGGCGGGGTCTAAGACGTGGACGGCTGAATCAACGCTTCAAGTTGATGCACATTTAGCATGGCGTGAATCCTGGACAACACCATTTCAAACGCGACTTCGTTTTTACCGCCTCTTGGGATAATCACATCCGCGTGTCTTTTCGAAGCTTCTACAAACTCCACGTGCATGGGCCGCACCGTTTTGGCGTATTGATCCAAAACGGACTCAAGGGTGCGACCGCGCTCAATCATGTCCCTTTTTATTCGCCTGATCAAGCGAACATCGGAATCGGTGTCAACAAAAAGTTTGATCTCCATGCGGCTGACGAGCTCTTTTTCAGCCAGAACCAAAATCCCCTCTACAATGATGATGGGAGTAGGGCGCACCTCGATGGTTTCCGAGGTGCGTGCGTGCGTGGTAAAATCGTAAACCGGCTTTTGAATCACCTCTCCACGAAGCAATGCATCGATATGGCTTACTAAAAGAGGTGTTTCCAGCGACTTAGGATGATCGAAATTGACTTCGGCCCGTTGTTCTACCGTCAAATGATCGAGCGGTCGGTAGTACGCATCGTGTTCCAACACGGATACTTGATGAGGCCCCAGCGCTCGGAGTAAGCCAGCCAAAATGGTGCTTTTGCCAGATCCAGATCCTCCCGAAAGTCCAATAATCACCGGCCTGGTCATGGGCAGCCTACTTTGGGTTAGTTGATCGAGGGCCTAGCCTCGCTTCACCATGGCTAAAACGTGCGTACGTGTTTCTTCGTCGTAAGAAGATACGGAAGGATCCAATACATATCCGTCTGGATGTTTCCATTCTGCGAGCATCTCGAGATCTTCAACGGTTTCTCTAACGATGTAATTGGCCAACTTGCCGCGAAGTGGTTTCACTCCATGCGTAACGGGTTCGCGCTCAGAGCCCTTTTGGACAAAGAATTTAACCCGAACCATGGCTTCATAGGTTACTTCGTTGGTCCACGCGTCTTCATGGATCCCAGGGAGAAAATTCCAAACCCACCGATCCGCGATGGTTTCGTTTAGCGCTTTGCTCAAGGACTCTTTCCAAAACTGGTTAACCTTACCCAAGCCCGGGATATCGGCGTCCATTTTCAGTTTGTACATCGGAATCAGGTCGTCGGGACGCAAGAGTCCAAACATGCCCGAAAAAATGATGCCTTCTTCAAGCAAACGTCGTTGGGCTCCTGTGGGAAGGCCCTGAAAATCCATCGCCTGATACATTACGCCGGGCGCATAGCGATCGAGGGCTGAAATTAACGGCGACTTGTAGATGCCCAAGTTTGCGGCGACAGCGGCTTCAAGGGCCACTTCTTTCAACCCAAAAAGAGCACTCAAATCATGCTCACCCGATTTAATGACCGTGTGCAAATGATCAATGAGACGTCTTCTTTCCGGCTTTAACTGATGAAAATAGTTAAACGTGTTTGACGTGCGATAGTCAAACATATCGGGCGCAAAAGGATTTCCCCCCTCTTGTTTGCCTTCGGCTGGGGGTAGCAATATGGAAAATTTGGGCATGTTTAGAAACTAGGATTCCGAAGGATGGGAGCGCATTTCGTCGAGCAGGGTGTCGATATCGTGACGAATCACGTTCGCTTTTTGACGAGCGGTTTCGACAAGTGCTTCACTTTCGCGTTTGGCCACACCACTTTCTTTCTTGTCGCCCATGGTTTGGTCAATCATATCGGCGACCGTTTCACCGAGGTGTTCCAGTTGATAAGCCAACTTGCGACGCAGTTTTTTACCTTCTTCAGGCGCAAACAAAATGCCTAACGCAAATCCGGCGGCAGCGCCTACTAAAATTCCAATGGTTCCGGTTCGAAGGGTCTTACTCACTAAGCTATCCTAATTTTATGTCCACGTTTGCTGGAATCGGTATTTAGGCCTGAGCCATGCAAACAATCAATGTCGAATGTGGAGCCCTTTTAGTGCTTTAATACACAAAAAAACCCACAGTACTTGTACCGCAGGTTGTTCAAAGCGTTTCAACAATTTGTGACGAAACCTCAATAAATAGACAAGTCGTGCCTGCACGAGTGCAGGCACGACCGTAACGCGCATTAAAGCATCGTTAAAACGATACTACTTGCCTTTTTTCTTGTGACGATTCTTGCGCAGACGCTTTTTGCGTTTATGCGTGGCAATCTTATGTCTTTTACGTTTACGGCCGCAGGGCATATCAATCTCTGTTTTTGTTACGACCTCCGAATGAGGCCAGAAACCTATAATACGATTTTTTAGGACGTTCGTCAACCATGCGAGGTGCTCTTAGTTTACACTTCTTTTTGAAGAACGTGTTCAATTTGATATGATACTTTGTTTGAGGCTCCTGAGCTTTTCAATTTTGCAGAGGTTATTTTAACTCGCGAACCAATAAATCGTTTGTAGCATCGAATCTTCTCGACGCAGACTTATCCATGACTCAACCCATGTATTCGCTCAAAAGTATTGATGGAATAGGTTACGCCGAGGCCGGCTCAAGTAGCTCGGGCACTCCGATTGTGTTGTTGCATGGAATGATGGGTGACGCGGACAACTGGAGGCATGTATTTGGGCCGCTGGCGACAGCGGGATTCCACGTTGTATGCCCCATTTTGCCCGTTTACACGTTGCCTCTCCGGAATGCCAACCTCGATGGAGTGGTCGAATTTGTGGTATCGTTCACCCAGAAAATGGGTATGGATCGTGCCGTAATAGCCGGCAATTCCCTTGGTGGTCATATCGCCGCACTGTACGCGATTCGGCACCCAGAACGGGTGGATAGTCTGGTTCTTACCGGTGCATCTGGCATATATGAAGTTGAGATGTCGACGTCGATTATGCGACGTAAAGATCGCGACTACCTCCGGCCTAGAGTAGCCAAAACTTTTTTTGATCCGATTCACTGCACCGAAGAATTATTGGATGATGTCATTGAAATCATCAATAATCGGGAGAAAGCGATTCGGCTTATCAAATTTGCTCGCTCCGTAGAAAACACCCCTGTTCGGGACGACCTAGACAAGATCAAGGCGCCAACCTTACTCTTATGGGGTAAAAACGACGAAATTACGCCCCCAGACGTAGCGGAGACCTTTCGAGCAGGCATTCAGGGCGCTACGCTCCATTGGATTGATCAATGTGGACACGTGCCGATGCTTGAGCAGCCCGCTGAATTTTGTGCCCGACTGATATCCTTCCTACAACGTGTCGCGGAATCGAAGCCGGTGGGCTGACCCAGACCATTCAGCGTCATTTTGCGACGGTTTGGTTTGGTTTGGAGCCAAAAAGAGCCTCCAAAGGTTAGTTTAGCAGCGAGTTGATTGGTGCGTATGGCCCACGTTGTTATTGCCTAACGGGTTAACCTTTTATGCCGATGAAAATGAATCGCTTCCTTATATCGAACCTTCTTGTCGCTGTCCTTTTGCTTGGTGCAGGCTGCGACTCCGAGGTGCTTCAGGATGATGATCTGGATTCTGGAGAGCGCGTCCGGTTTGTTTTGGACGGCCTCGATGCTGATTCGGAAATTTCTGACGACTATGAACTTCGGTCGGCCGCCTGGAACGGAAAGCATTTAGACATTTCGGTTGCCTATTCGGGCGGATGCAAAGAACATGCCTTTACGCTCTATTCGTCGGCCGTCAATATTGCCATTTATCCGCCTCAAATTGGTGTGGTTTTGGCGCATGAAGGCAACGGTGATTCGTGTGAGGCTTACATCTCCGAAACGATTTCCATAGATGTTAGCTCGCTTGTAAATCGTATGAACGGGACCTTTTGGGTCTACTTGAGGGCTGCAGGAGCCGATTCTGGCGATACGTTGGCCTTGGAGTACAAGTAACATGGCTTGTCTTCGACTATTACGGGCGCATTGTGTACTCCCCGCTCTTCTGGCGCTGGTTTTGATGTCCGGTTGCAGCCCCAAACTGTCTCCTTTGTATCGGGATTACGAAGTCACCGTCGAGTCCGGATTGAGTGATTTGGACGCCCTAGAACGTATTGACCGTGGCCTTGTGGCAGCGGGTTGGAAAATAACGCCGGGAGTTGCGCCCAACATTCGGGCAACGGAGAGTCGGAAGTTTCGGGAATGGGGGCTCTATAAAATAGAAGTTGAGCTCGAGGTGGCGCCGGTCGGAGGTGACTACGTTCGTTTACTGGTTCATCCCTATCGCGTGTATTTCACCGGAACGAGGAGCAAAATTCCGTATTTGCGGGGAAGTCTCGCACGATCGGTACTAAGTGATTTGCACGAACGATTTGAAGAGGAAGGACTAACGTTTAAGGGAACGGCGCAATCTCGCGACAAAGCGGCTCGACAGCGGTAAGCATTTCTATTGCTTTTTTGGCCTTTTGGAGCTAGTTAAAGGATCTGCTTTAATGCTTAGAAAAATGCCGTACGCTCTCATGAAACGTATCTCCACCTTCGGTAAAATTCTCCCCGTCTGTTTCTTAATTGTATCTATCCTTTTTGGACTTGGTTTGGTTCTGCCCGCATGGGCGCAGGATGGTTATCAAACCCCAGTGGATGCGTTAAAAGCACTGGTTGACGCCCCCGTAGCTCCGAGCGTGTCCGTTTCCCCGGATGGATCACGACTGTTGCTTATGGATCGGGAGTCCGTTCCGGGTATTGATGAATTAGCCCAGCCTGAATTGCGATTGGGTGGGATGCGAATCAACCCACGCAATAACGGGCCGTCGCGTTCTAGTTATTACACCGGCTTAACGATCTCGGAT
>JAURGV010000130.1 GCA_030833605.1 Rhodothermales bacterium | reverse complement strand
TGCTGAAGAGAAGCCAAAGAAAAAGGCTACTAAAGCGAAAGCTAAAGCAGAGCCTTCAACTGAGGAAGAGTCAACAGAGGAAGCTTCTGCAGAAGAAGATTCAGCTGCCGATGCTTCAGCAGACGAGAAATAGAAGGTACCCTTCTAGTTTTCGAAAAAATGTAAAAGAGGGGCGACATGGCAACATGTCGCCCCTCTTTTCATATGGATAGATAATTGAAACGTATCGGTTGTATAAAAGCGTACCAGCAAGAAAGGATTGCTGGAATTTGTAAAGTTTGAATAGAAGAAAAATGGAAAAGAAACCTATTGTCCCGGATTGGAAAGACCCGACTCCTAAAGAAGAGCAATTAAATCGGGTATTATTGGAACGCACCTCTGGAAAGGTGCACACATTAATCGGACGTCTTGTTAATGATCAAGAGCTGAATCTTTATCATAGTTACGCCAATGTAGTGTCGGTTAGGCGTTTAGGGTATAACGACCACGGACCGGTTCACGCTCGCATAACAACGTATAATGCGCTTAAAATCTTGCGTTTGCTCCATGATGGAGGCATTCAAACGAGCTTAGAAAGTGAATCGGTAGGGGATTTTGAAAAATCTCAAGTCGCCGTAGCGCTGGGATGCTTTCTGCACGATACCGGCATGGGGGTAACCCGCGATCAGCACGAATGGCATTCCATCAACTTGATAGATCCATACATCGTTAGCTACTTAGAATGGCTGTATCCAGACGATCTGGCCTCCCGCGTGGTTCTACGCTCGATGGCGCACGAGATTATTGTAGGCCATATGGCGCACACCAAAATTCACTCCGTAGAAGCCGGAGTCGTGTTGGTCGCCGATGGAACGGATATGACCAAAGGGCGCTCCCTCATTCCGTTCAACTTACAACTGGACCCCGAAGTAGGGGATATGCATCGGTATTCCGCCAATACGATTTCACGCGTTGAAATCAACAAAGGCCAGAATAAACCCGTTCGCATCTCTATTCACATGGATAATGCAACGGGTCTTTTTCAAATCGAAGAGGTATTGATGACGAAGGTCAAAGCTTCACCCATCATCAAGCATTTGGAAATCGAGGCTAAAATTGATAACCAAGAACCTAGAATGTATTTGAAATAGACCGCTTCCCAGAAATCAGATCCGATACGTAGTCTGTTCCAAGAGATCCTTCGACGGCGGAGCACATTAGTTCGCCAAACAACGCACCGAATTTAAAGCCATGGCCAGATCCTCCAAACAAAAACAGGGCCTTGTCTTTTTGTCGGAATTGTAGGGTTCGATCTTCCGTACAGGCATAGTGACACAATTGCCATTTTGAAACCGGCCATTGGGCGGCATCCCGTAATCGATAGGCCGATACCGTAGCCAAATTCTCTTTCTCGGCTTGCGTTGGGTTCGGTAATGCAGTTGCCGAAGTCGCAAATTTGGTGGAATGGTCTCCCATTTTGGCTGCAAAATGGCTTGCCCCTGGGACGTAATAGAAGCCATGGTCGTCAGAAATATCCAATACCATCGGGCACGCGTCTTCAACCGTTGCCCCAGAGGGGGTATTATCGTGGAGAGAAGTTACCTGCCGGAAGACCTGTAACTCATTGGGGAGCAACATGCTATGGCCCTTTCCTAGCGCAAATACCAGGCGGTCGCCTCCGTAGCGAGTACCCTTGTCATCGTAAACCACTCCATTTTGAAAGTCACAGCGATTGATTTCGGTATGGACGTGAAGCGTACAGCCCTGCTTGCGTAACTGGCCAGCGATCGCCTCAAGAATAGAGCTCGCTCGTAGAATTCCCCCTTTCGTCGTAAACAAAAATTGGTCTTCTTTATACGCGTGCATCCAGGGGAGTCGTCCCTCAACCTGTGGTTTTGACAACATTTCAAAAGGAATATCAAGGTCCTTCAGCGATTGGATAGACTGTTTTATCCATGCATGATTCGTCTCACCAATAACCAAGGCTCCTGTTTCAAGGTAGTAGGAAACCCCAAAATGCTGCCAAAGTGCGTCCCAAGCTTTAAATGCGTCAGGAATTAACGCTGCGTAGCCGTGCTGGGCGCCATAAGCGTGCCTAATAAGGCGATGAAGGTCGAAGCTAGAGGATTCGGGGTTCGGAATCGCCCCCCTTTCAATTAGTTCAACTTCGTGGCCTCGATTGCTTAGTTCCAAAGCAGTGCAAAGCCCAAATATTCCTGCTCCTACAACGGTTACTTTCATTCGATATGCTTTAAATAGGCAAGTTTTGCGGCAACGAGGTCCTGAATACCAGATCCCACGGATTTAAAAACGGTGATTTCACCATCATGTTGTCGAGTTGAACCCGATAAAGAGCACAAATCCTGCAATTGACCCTCGATACGTGAAATATTCCAGGAGCCCTCTGCGTCGGCAGATATAAGATCGCCGCCTTCTTTCAATGCACCGCCCAGCGTATCCACGAAAACACGGCTTTTCGTGAGGAGGTCGCCGTCGCTTTCCCTCATCGCGGGGGTGTAGGCCCCAATCAAATTTACATGTGCACCCGGTTGAACTAATTTCCCCTTAATTAAAGGGCTTTTAGATAGCGTGGCGCATGAAATGATATCTGCTTGTGGAATAGCACGGTCCAAATCCTCCACCACTTCGATTGGAATGGCCAACTCCGCATGATCTTTCAGTCGAAAAGCAGAAGAGGGGGTCCGATTCCAAAGGAGCACCCGCTCAATGCTGCGCACGGCTGAATGGGCCTTAATAATAGGGAGAGCCAAGGTACCCGCCCCTACCATCAACAGGGTATGCGCATTATCGCGGGAGAGTAAAGCGGAAGCCAGGCCAGCAATGGCCGCGGTTCGAAGCTGCGTTAAGGTAGCTCCGTCCATAAGTGCTAGCGGTACTCCAGTCGTGCTGGACGAAAGCAGGTAGCTCGCGTTGACCGAGGGAAGGTTAAGCTGAAGGTTGGAAGGGAAGATGGTGGCGATTTTTACACCCAGAAACTCACGATCCCACCACGGCATGAGCAATAGAGTTCCATCGGCATCCTGGTTGGTCGATTCTATGTTTACGTGAAACCGAGTGGGCCCGGCTGGTCTGCTTGCATAGGAATCCCTTAAAAGCGCTATCAGGTCCGGGTAAGCGACAAGCGCTAGAATGTCATTTCTTGACAACGTTACCATGCAAAGTATGCCCTGTTTGAACCGGTCAAAACCGTTCGTAGTTTGATTCGTCCAAAGATACTACAAACAAAACCATGAGAGCGCGCATTCAACGTTGATGGAAAAAAGCGATAAACTGCATATTGTGAATAAGGTGGAAGGGTCCAATGTGCCTTTTTTGCGAGGGATATTGACAAGATCCTTGCAAAATGCAGGTATTCCGTTTGAACAATCCTACAAAATTGCCAGCGCTATTCGTCGTCAGTTTTCCGATCAGGGCGAGATTAGTAACGTTGAACTTCAAAAAACCGTCCACAAATATTTACACAAGCATGGGTTTGCTGAGCAAGCCGAAGCGTATCTAAAACAAAGTATAGAGCTTCCTACGCTACGAGTTCTTACAAGAGATGGAACGGATGCCCCTTTTTCGAAAGGTCAATTGGCAGATTCATTAGAGGTTTGTGCCCTTCCCAGAGAGGATTTGTACCAAATCGCTTCAGCGATTGAAACCGAGTATGTGACATCAAACCGTTTGGAGATCACCACCAAGGATCTGACACAACGCGTATATGAACTGCTTGAACTGTATGCCGGAAAGCATTATTCAGATGTGTATCGAAGATGGGTGGCGTTTTCACACACCGGTAAGCCACTCATTATCCTTGTTGGTGGCACCAATGGTAGTGGCAAGAGCTCAATTGGTTCGGAATTAGCGCATCGCTTAGATATTGTTCGAACCCAGTCAACAGATATGTTGAGGGAGGTCATGCGCCTTTTGGCTCCGGAGCGACTGGTGCCTACGCTTCACACTTCGTCGTTTGAGGCGTATTTGCAAATGCCGACCGTTAGCCAAACGTATCGGGCTGAGGACATGATTCAGGGCTATTTAACCCAGTCTCGGCAGGTTGCTGTTGGCGTGGAAGGTGTAATCAATCGAACCTGTAACGAACAGGTTTCGCTGATTATCGAAGGGGTTCACTTGCATCCACAATTGATGCACCGCATTAAGGAGACTACCGATGCGGTGGTCGTTCCGGTGTTGTTAGCGGTGCTTAAACCCAAACGGCTTCGCAAGCGATTGATTGGGCGTGGGCAAGTCATTTCATCGAGACGGTCGGAGCGCTACTTGAACAGTTTCGAAAAAATATGGGATTTGCAAACGTATTTGATCTCTCAGGCCGATGAACATGATATTCCTATCATTGCCAACGAAAACGAAGACGATACGATAAGAGAGATCATGCAAACCCTTGCGGCGCAACTAGATACGGAAACACGTTAGCATCACCCGTAACGACCTTCAATGTAGTCGGCGGTTTCTTGGTACTGAGGAGTAACAAATATTTCTTCGGTCTTTCCGTGTTCTACCATTTTGCCCATTAGCATGAACGCGCTCTCATCAGAAGCTCTACGAGCCTGAGCCATGTTGTGCGTCACAATCAAAATGGTGTAATCGCCCCTAAGATTCCAAATCAACTCTTCGATGGCTGCTGTAGCTTTAGGGTCTAAAGCAGAGCACGGTTCGTCCATCAACAAGACTTCCGGTTTAACCGGTAATAGCCTAGCAATGCACAATTTTTGTTGCTGTTCAAGTGATAAGCTCAAAGCCGAGCCGTTTAGCTTATCCTTGAGTTCATCCCACAACAAAACCTGGCGAAGCGCCGACTCAATAATTTCGTCTTCCTTGGAAGTTGACTGATCGGTCGGCGATTGGAGGTGGTAAGCAAAAAGTACGTTTTTCCGAATGGTTACCGGCAACGGGTTGGGGCGCTGAAAAACCATCCCGATTTTATTGCGAACCTGTATTAAGTTTACATCCGGGGCATAAATGTCATGCCCCAAAACGTCAACGCTTCCTTTCGTTTTTACGTAATCAAACCGTTCGTTAATACGATTGACGCTTCGTAAAAGGGTAGACTTACCACACCCGGAAGGGCCAATTAAAGAGGTGACAAGGCCCTGTTTGACCTCGAAATCGACGTCAAATAGCGCTTGAAAACTTCCGTACCAAAGGGAAAGTTTGGAAACACGAATGGCCAGTTCCACTTCCGATGTGTTCGGATTGGTGACGTGTGATCGCGTATTTGTCAAAGTGTTTGTTGGGTTCTGATCAGCCAAAACGTCCCTCTATATAGTCATTGGTTCTAGCATCACTGGCTTTTCCGGAAAACAGATCGACGGTTCGTCCCGATTCGACCACTTCTCCATTTAAGAAAAACGACGTTCTGTCTGCCAAACGTTCTGCTTGTTGAACTAAGTTGGTAACTAATATGATTGAGATGTGGCTCTTCAATTCTTTGAGCACGTCTTCAATTCGCATCGTGGTAACGGGGTCGACTGCAATAGAGAACTCGTCCAACATCAAGAGATCGGGCTCTTGCGACAAGGCTCTGGCAATGGTCAATCGTTGCTGTTGTCCCCCGGAAAGCAGGGAGCCCAATGAGTCCAAACGGTCTTTTACTTCATCCCATAAGGCCGCTCTTCGGAGGCATCGCTCTACGATCTCGTCTAAATCTAGTTTATGGCGAACCCCGGCTAATCGTGGCGCAAAGGCCACATTTTCATAGACCGATAAGGGTAAACCAGTAGGAAGGGGAAACACGACGCCAATCTTTCTTCTAAGTGCGTACACGTTCCGCCATATAGAGGTATCAAATCCTTGAAACCGGATTATACCCTTGGTCTTCATGCCCGGAGTCATCTCATCCATTCGATTAATGGCCTTTAAAAACGACGTTTTGCCGCTTCCAGCAGGTCCAATAATTCCATAGATCTCATTTTGCTTGATTTGGATGTTGGCCGATTTCAGAGCCACTTTATCTCCATAAGAAATGTGGAGATTTTCCGTTTCGAGGATGTAGGATTCTTTTGTTTTATCGATTTCAGGTGTCATTAGATTACCATTTCTTTTGATTCCTAAAACGAACTCTAAATCCAATCGAAAGCGCATTCATCACCAAAACCAAGGAAATCAATAACAGTGCAACCCCATACGGCAAATGCTCTGGGACATTTGGAACCTGGGTGGCAACCACAAAGAGATGAAGCGAAAGCGCCATCGTTTGGTCGTAGACGCTTTCGGGGAGGAAGGGTAAGAAAAAGGCAGCCCCTGTAAACATAATAGGTGCCGTTTCGCCCGCTGTTCTCGAAACCTCTAAAATGACGCCCGTAAGGATGCCCGAAACAGCATTCGGCAATACAATACGCCGAATACTCTGCCATCGCGAAGCTCCCATGCTCCAGCAAGCTTCGCGAAAAGCCATGGGAACGGCCTGAAGCGATTCTTTTGTGGCGACAATGACCACGGGAAGGGCCATTATGGCTAACGTTAAACTGGAAGCCAACATACTCGTCCCAAATTTGAAGAAAATCACAAAGGCTCCGAGCCCGAAAAGAGCGTGTACAATCGAGGGGACACCGGCCAAATTGATAATGGCCAGATTGATAATCCTTGTGAATATGTTATCTGGGGCATATTCGCTCAAATATATGGCCGCTGCAATCCCTAGGGGAACCGAAAATATCAAGCCCAAAGATACCAAGAACACAGTTCCGGCGAGAGCAGGGAAGACCCCACCGGCAGTCATCCCTTTAATGGGGTAAGCCGTTAAAAACTCCCAACTGATTGCCGGGCCTCCTCGAATAACCAAGATCACCAGGATCAACATCACCGGAAGAATCAACAGGGATGTCATCGTTAAAAACAGCATCCGCCACC
>JAURGV010000012.1 GCA_030833605.1 Rhodothermales bacterium | reverse complement strand
CCAACCATTCGTAGAGCGTGAACACATCTTCCTCGCGAACGGTACGTTTGAAAAACTCGCCCGTATCCGGGTTGTAAAACGGAACCGTATGGGAATCGGTTAGGGCCCATTTTCCACCCTTCACACTCCTTGTTCGCATTAACTCTTGCCTTTCTTCGAACGAATAAGGATAGATTTGGCTGATTTCGGTGAAGAAGGCGAGCGCGACCGCAAGTTTTCCGACGCTTCCCGGCTGATAGCCTACCGTACCTTTTCGTTCGGCGTAGCGAACCGGTCTTCCCTCGGTGATGTCCAGTACAGCAATGGAATAGCTATCTGAAAGCCCTGGGAAAATGGAATTTATCTTTTTTGTAAACGCTTGGTCAGGCTCAGGAAGAGCAAACAGACCTTGGTCATCCAACAAATTCAGATGGATGTCATTGATGGATTTTTGAGACCCCGCAACCGGCGCTTCTCCCTTAATTTCGCCATTGACAATGCGTTGAACCCGAACCAAACGCCGAATCCCTGTGGTCTCATAGCCATCAATGGGGTATGGTGACGACACCGGGAACAAGAAAATGCTCAGGACGATGACGGCAAGTGTTTTGGGGAAATACATCATCATAACTTGCTCGATAGTTTAATTTTCTTTGTCGTTGAAACGCTAGGCGAAATGGACTGCAAGTAGCCTGACGATAACGCTTGCCTGTTTTCTACAAAAGGTCGTACCTGAAACAGCCAAATCTTATTGTTTTTGAATCCTAACTCGACATCAAGCGCCCCCATGGATTCCGTTCCAGCGTTTTTAGGCAACTGTTTGATTAACGTATCCTTAAGGGTTCTTAGATTGGCCAAATTGGCCTCGGAAAGAATTCGATCGTTGAACGACGTGGTCGGTTTTACAGTGCCTCCTGTGGCAGGAATAGCGGTATACCGCGACTCTCTCGCTGGCGTCATCAGTTGATATCGGCCATTTGCCTTGATCAACCAGGATTCCGCAGCCTGACCATCGACGGCGCCGCCTACCCCGCGACTAAAGGCAATCGTGGCATCCGTTTCATCCCCACCGCCAAGTCCTTTGGTAATTAAGACGCCCGAATAATCAGCGTCAACGCTTGGAATAATTAAAATGGAAGGGAAAACGTTTTCGGGATTGAGCAGAAAGCGTTGGCGCCATTTAAAGCTGCGCTCGGTATAGGCCGAACCCCACACATCTTTGACGCCTTGTAAAATGCGCTGCTCGTCGAGCACGTTGAACAACGTAAGATTTAATCCCGCACCCGTGAAGTCTTTTAGGTCCTCCATGTTGGTGTCACTGCGCAAAAAGACCGGTATTTTGCCGATTTCTCCGCCAAGGATCGTCCGGAAAGACTGTTTGAGGTCGCGCACAAACTCCGGATTGAGAGTCAGCTTGAGAATGGCGCCGCGAAGCGTAGCTAATTGAGTGAGCAAATAAGCTTCAACCTCGGCTTCCGATTTCCCCGATTTTCGTTGCTTTTCGCCCTCCTTAAAAGACTCGGTCAGAAACTGCCAGTAGGACATGTTCTGACCCGGCATGGGCAAGTTCATGTGCTGACGAAATATGCCAAAAGGGATCACCAATCCGTCTACCACATGGTCTGGAAACATCAGTTTGAGTTGGCCTAGATTGGCCGCTTTGGGGCCGGTTAGAATACCCGAATGCGTCGCATTGACATTAGAAAGGTTTAAGACGCGCGTTTCGTTCAGATTCATACGACTCACAGGAACGGTAATCTTTCCTTCATCGCGTTCTTTTTGGGCAAATAAGGCACTTTCTTGGGGTGTCATTTCCGAAGCGAGCTTCATAATGATCGTGCCCGTATTCGAAACGGCCAAGAACACTTTTTTGCCACTATAGGCCATCATGTCTTGCTGGTTCGACGCAGAAACTACACCGTTTGGAATGCCTAGATTTCGGGCTAACAATTGAACGTGGGAAACCATATTTCCTTCGGTCACCGTTAAAATCCCTGAAACTGGCTTAAGATCAGCAGGTGGTCTATTGAATACGTAGATTTTAGAAGCGTCGATGGTGACGGATTCGGGTACTCCTGGAACCACTACGAGCTCTCCGAGGGCGTACCCAGGGTTAAGGCCTCTCGCTTGAGCTTGGTTTTTAATGTTCAGCATTTGATTACTGAAGCCTGCCTCCCGTGCGAAGAAATCACCCAGCTGACCAACCGAAGCCCCCATATGAAGCAGTACCGAGGACCTGATTTTTTCGTCATAAAACCCGTTGGCCTTCGGTTCAAATCCCGCATACAATTCAACCACCTCTTCGTAAGTGGCGTGGACCATCATGGAGCCCCACTCCACAATTCGTCTAGATGCATCCAAATATTTATTGAGCGAAACCAAGGGCATTGGTTCCACAGAGCGCAGCCGGATCAAGTCTCGCATTGCGCGATCGTATTCCCAGATTTCCAAAAATCCGAAACCGGTCGCCGCGGAGGTTAGCAGCTCGATGCGGTCTAGTTCTTCTTCCAACGTGGTCGCTTCCCACGTGGAGAGATTCCCGATTAGCAATTCTTCTAATTTGGATGACAAATCGAGCAAGGCCAGGCGAACAGAAGGCCTGGTTTCAAACACCAGTCCCGTTCGTATGGATCGTGACGCATCCGCAAGAATGAACGCTTGATTAATGGGGTCTTTTTCCGCGTGAAACTCAGCTAACCATTTGGTGAGGTTTTGCCTTAATGTTGAAGTGGACGGCAGTTTGTTGATCCGCGCTAAAATGTCATCGGCGTTCGCGGCGCTGAAAAGCGATTGGAGGTCGGCTATTAACCCGTCCAATTTTGCGAGCACTTCAGGGGACAATTTGGAGGCATTTTCGGATTTATACGCTTTGACTCGAGCAGCGTCTTGGATGTCTGGTTGGCCGTGAATCTTAACACGTAGATTCATGAAGGAGGGAACGGCGTCGGCAACATCTTTAGAAACGGTTCGGATACGTTGCGACAAGTTTTCGTCGGCCTTGTGGGGGATGTCCTTTACGGCTTGGCGAATCAGGAAGAAATGGGGTTCAATGCGATTCTTATCAGAGACCAACCATTGTAGAAATTCCAGCCCCCAATCGTCTTCGTCCTCCGCTTGATAGGCACCTCGGTAGGCATTGGCTTTTTCGTTTATCCATCCGTTGTCAATTTGCCTCAACCAGCGTTCCAATTGGTATTGTTTGAGCCTCGAATTGCCTTCAGCAGCATCCCAAAAGGCATCCTGATCGGTTCCGGCTAATATTTGACCTAAGAAAATGTGGTTAGAGGCGCCTAAAGCAACCACTTGGTCTTTGTATCGAGCGCGCTGAATTCCCGGTTCTGGGCACCTTTGTTGGGCAGGAATGGTGCTGCCGTCTTTACAAAACCAGCGGATGTCTTTGTAGGGACCCCTTGGGTCGGTTTTATAGGCTTCGACCAAGGTTTTAATGGTCTCATCGCTTTGGACGGACGGTTTCGACTGTGCATTAACACATAAAGGGCTGAAAAAAAGGATAAAGGATAACAGTACCGCAGGGCCAATCGGAGAAAGGTATTTCATACAAGACGCTAATATGGTTCTGGTGTGCGCCCAATTTGTATACTTTAGGCGATCCATTTGGTGCCAAACATTTGTAGAAAACCGGCATAAATTCAGTTTGGCGGTTTGGGGGGAAGTGCCTTAAAGGGTCTTTTTTCTGCACATTCTTCTTTTCTTACGTGGTACTAATATCCGTTTAAGGCGGTATACTACTGGTTATGACCAATAAAAAAGCCTCCAAAAAATCTGAAGTTGCACAAACTTCGGATGCTGCCGATAAACCGGACGCCGCTAGCGACACCCGTACGGCCGATAATATTAGCTCAATCACGTCGAACGTATTGTTCAGTGATTTCAATCTGATTCCTCAGCTAAAGTCCGCTATTCAGGAAATCGGATACGAGTCTCCTTCCCCGATTCAAGCGCGGGCCATTCCTCATTTGTTGGAAGGGCTCGACATTTTGGGACGTGCACCAACCGGTACCGGGAAAACGGCCGCTTTTGCTTTGCCGCTTTTGTCCCGCCTGGATCTGAGCCAGCATAATGTCCAAATTATGGTTCTGGCTCCCACGAGAGAGCTGGCAATTCAGGTTTCTGAGGCATTTCAACGATACGCGAGTCACATGAAAGGTTTTCATGTGCTACCGATTTACGGGGGCCAGGAATATGGTGGGCAATTGCGCCAACTTCGCCGGGGTGTGCATGCCGTTGTTGGTACGCCCGGACGCGTGATGGACCACATGCGCAAAGGCACGTTGAAATTGGACAACTTGCAGGCACTGGTTCTGGATGAAGCCGATGAAATGCTACGTATGGGCTTTATTGACGACGTAGAGTGGATTTTGGATCAAACGCCGCCGACCAGGCAGTTGGCCTTGTTTTCTGCTACGATGCCGAGAGAGATTCAGCATATTGCGCGGAAATATCTTCAGGACCCGCAGGAAATATCTATTGAAACCAAAACGGCTACAGCGGCCACCATTCGCCAGCGTTATTGGCAAGTAAGTGGGCTGCACAAGCTGGATGCTTTGACCCGCATTCTGGAAGTTGAGCCGTTTGACGCCTTGCTCATTTTTGTTCGAACCCGCGTGGCAACGGTTGAACTGGCCGAAAAGTTAGAAGCTCGTGGGTACGCATGTGCACCGCTGAATGGTGACATGGCGCAAAGCCAACGCGAGCAAATGATTGATCGGTTGAAAAGGGGGTCGTTGGATGTCCTGATTGCGACCGATGTTGCGGCCCGCGGACTGGACGTAGAGCGTATTTCTCACGTTATTAATTACGATATCCCGCACGGCACAGAAGCATACATTCACCGCATTGGACGTACAGGTAGAGCAGGCCGAGAAGGCGATGCCATTCTTTTTGTAGCTCCTCGCGAACGAAGGATGCTAGGCGCCATTGAAAAAGCGACCCGACAAAAAATTGAGCCGCTTGAGTTGCCTACGGTTGAAATGGTGAGCAATAAACGCATCGCCGACTTCAAACAAGCCATTTCCGATACCATTGGAGCCGGCGAGCTGGAGTTTATGCAAGGCCTTTTGGAAGCATATCAGCAGGAACACAATATTCCGCCGCTAGAAATCGCAGCTGCCTTGGCCAAAATGGCATTAGGTGATCGCGATTTGACGATGGCGAAAGAGAAAAGAGCTGCCACTAGAAAAGATCGAGGAGGGCGCGACTCCGAGCGCGGTGACTCAGGTCGTGGCTCTAGCCGAAATCGTGATGGTGGAAGAGATGGCGGTCGCCGTTCTCGTTCTGACGATTCCGGGCCTGGACGCGATTCAAACCGCGATTCAAACCGCGGAGGCGACGATTCCAAAAAAGGCGCTCGTCGCTCTGGTGGAGCTGTAGGTCGTGGTATGGAACGGTACCGCATTGAAGTCGGGTACGACCACGATGTGAAACCTGGAAACATTGTCGGTGCTATCGCAAACGAAGCAGGCCTCGATTCCCAGTACATTGGCCACATCGATATCCAAAATGAGTTCACCTACGTGGATCTTCCTAAAGGCATGCCTTTTGAGGTGCTTTTGGAGCTCAAAAAGGTTTGGGTGTGTGGAAAACAGCTCGATATTGCTCCATTAGAGCAACCTAGAGGAGAAACGAAGGCTAGAGCGAAGGCCAAAAAAGGCGGCACAAGCCCGATCAAAAAGAAAAAGAAAAAGGAGAAGTAGACGCATGAAGGGCCGCAAAGTAATCCTCCAAGGTGAGGAGTTGCAGGTTGTGGTAACCTTCAAAAGGATTAAGAAATTGCGTCTTACGATTCGTCCTCCTTTGGCGGAAGTTCGCGTGTCCGCACCGCTGCGAATGAGCTTGAAAGCGGTGGAAGCGTTTATCTCGACCCATATGGATTGGATCGAGCGTCACCGAGCAGATATACTGTCTCGAGCGCCAGCCCCTCTATTGCCGTACGCCTCCGGGGAACGGTTATTTATTTGGGGCGAGGAGGTGGAGTTGCTGGTTACAGAAACCAAAAAGCGGCCCACCGTTGTACTGAAAGGTCACACTCTTCTCCTAAATGTACCGGTCGGTGCATCCCGGGAAGACATGGACAAGGTGCTGGATCGATGGCTGAAGCGCGAAGTTGCGCAGGTTCTACCTGACCTCATTTCGAAATGGGAAAAGCCTATGAGGGTCCGCGTCGAGCGCTTTTCTGTTCGCAAAATGACAACTCGATGGGGCAGTTGCACGCCCAAGTCTAGAAGCATTCGATTTAATTCTGAATTGGCTAGGCATGCGCCCGAATGCCTGGAATACGTTGTGGTGCATGAACTTGCCCACTTGTTGGAACGATCTCATAATGCGAGATTTAAAGCCATCCTGGATCGATTCATGCCGGATTGGCGCGAAATACAGGCCGTTCTTAATCTGCCCTCGTCGAAACGCCGTATTGATTAGGTCGCCGTTTTTTCAAACCGACGTGTAGATTGCCCCTTCTTCAGAATCCCGATTACCGGTCGATAACGTTAGTAGTCGGAACAATACATTGATTCCTTCATTCTAATACGCTGGATTAAATTCCAGACAGTCCTCAGCGATCACGCGCAGGCATTCTTAAGGCAGTAAAAACAAGCTGCAACCCTTGAATGTCACATCCTGAGCAAGCTTTTCTTCTATTTCCGTAGGTGGCGCGTCCCCACGGATCCTTACGCCCTCCATCCGGCTCCCACACACCTAACCGTGTTTTGTCGATTGGATTTATGGGGCACCCCCTATTTCCCTTTTTATACTTGAACCATTTTTCTGATCTAGGACTCATTGAGCCCTTGAATCGTGCCGTAAAAGCAGAAGGCTATACGACACCAACTCCTATTCAGGCTTCGGCCATTCCTTTAGCTATTCGTGGTATCGACATTTTAGGTGTCGCGCAAACAGGAACTGGAAAAACGGCAGCATTTACGCTTCCAATTCTTCAGCGTCTTGATGCATCGCTAAAACACCTCGTTCCTAACACAACGCGTGCACTGATTTTAACTCCTACCCGGGAGTTGGCGATCCAGATCGGGGTTTCCCTTGATACGTACGGCAAACACCTCGACCACAAACACGCCGTTATTTTTGGTGGTGTTGGGCAAGCTCCTCAGGTTTCCAAAATGCGCCGCGGTGTCGATACACTCGTAGCCACGCCAGGCCGTTTGTTGGACTTGATGAACCAAGGTCACATTCGCTTGGACCAGGTCGAAGTTTTTGTACTGGATGAAGCTGACCGCATGCTGGACATGGGCTTCATTCACGATGTGCGGAAAATCGTCAAGAAACTGCCTAGTCGTAGGCAAACCTTGCTGTTTTCGGCGACCATGCCCGATGCGATTGTGAAATTCGCCGAGGACATCCTCTACGATTACGAACGCATTGAAATCAAACCGGCTGCTACTACGGCGGACCGAGTTGAACAACGGGTTATGTTCGTCCAACGCGCCAACAAACAACAATTGTTGACCGACCTATTTGACGACCCACTAATGGATCGCGCTATTGTGTTTACCCGCACCAAACACGGTGCGAACAAGGTAGCAAAATCGCTGGGTCAGTGCGGTATTGAAGCGGATGCTATTCACGGCAATAAGTCCCAATCTGCACGCCAACGTGCGTTAGAAGGTTTTCGTGATGGCAACGTTCGCGTTTTGGTTGCAACCGATATCGCTTCCCGGGGCATCGACGTCGACGACGTATCGCACGTAGTTAATTTCGACATACCCAACGAACCGGAAAGTTACGTTCATCGCATCGGTCGCACGGCACGAGCCGGCGCTGAAGGAATGGCGTACTCGTTTTGTGATGCGGATGAAGTAGACTACCTCAAAGAGATTGAGAAGATCATTCGCCAAAAAGTCCCCGCAGACATCGGGCATGCCTTCCACGACGATCGCATTGCATTGATACATGCGACGCCGGGTAAAAGTGGGATCAAACCTAAGTCACGCAGTGGACGAGGTGGTGGTCAGGGTCGTGGTCGCAGTACATCCGCAGCCGGTGGACGTAGTTCCTCTGGAAGCTCCAACGGCCGCAGACGCCGTCGATAGAATTGTCGCTTTAAGGAAACCGGTCAGGTCGCTATTAGTCGACCTGGCCGGACCCTTTCATTCGTCCAACAATCCATTTGTTGAGGATGAAAAACAGACCGATCATCAAGGCCCATTGCAACAGAACCGTCATTAGACTGTCGGTTTGAAACGGGTCGTACCAGCGATCGGTAATGGACAACGACAGCCACCACGCTAGTAGGGTTACGGCTGCCACCGGGATGAAGTATTTGACGATAATCACCCAGGCCTTAGAGACCGTCCAGTCACCGTCTTGGCCCGATAAGTGTTCATCGCGCATTTTATCTACACCATTTCGTATCACGATGAAGGACACAAAGGCGCCAGAAATCATGAGCGCGACGCCCCAAACAAAGTCCTGATTGCTCAGAATATTGAGGTTCATTGCCGATGGAATGCCCAATAAATAACTGACGCCAATCACCATTAAAATGGCTTTCTTGCGGGACAATCCAGCGTCAATAAACACGCGGGTAGGTAATTCCAGTTGGGCGATCAGCGAAGAGAAGCCGGCAAAGGTTAGTCCCAGGAAGAATAAAATGGCCAATGGATTGCCCAAAAACATGCGCGCAAACAATTGCGGCATCCAAATGAACGTAAGGCCGGTTGAAGCCGGGCCGCTATTCCGCATCACTTCAAGTACTTCGGGTTTGGTCATCCCCATATCGGTCTGAAGGATGGCAAAAACGGTCGAAAACACCATCAGTGCAGCCATTAGCGATACCACGTTGTTTCCGACAGCCGTCGCCACAGCGCTTTTGACCACGTTATGTTTGTGGCTCATGTAAGCGGCGTACGTCAAGAATAGACCCCAACCCGCTCCCGTATCCCACGCATTTTGGGTAAGCGCTTCAATCCAAATCTTAGGTGTAGCTAACTGACTCCAGTTCGGCGTGAACAAGTATGAAACGCCCTCCCAAGCACCGGGAAGCATGAGCGCCCTTATCGTGGAAATCAAAACAATGGTTAATAGGGTAGGGACGAGAATTTTGTTCACTCGCTCAATGGAAGAAACACCTTTCGTAATGGCCAGGCCTCCCAATCCCATCGCTAGCGCATGAAATAGCAGGGGCCATCCACCTGATTGGTATTCATTCCAAGTGGTCATAGCTGCTTCTGTCGACATGGGCAGCGGAGAAACGATGGTTTGAATCAGGTAGTAAATACACCAACCCACCACAACCGAATAGAAAAAGGTGATGGCCGTGGCGACAAATGCCACAAAAGCGCCCATCCACGCAAAGCGAGGGCCGCCTTCTTTAATAAACGTGCCAACAACCCCTTCACGACTACGACGCCCCCACACGTATTCGATCATAATAAGAGGGATGCTCCAAGCAAAAAGGAACACCAACCAGGCCACTAGAAAAGCTCCAGCGCCATCATCTCCACCATTTTGGGCAGCAATTCGGGGGAAACGCCATATGTTTCCCGTTCCAACGGCAATACCTAAAACGCTTAAAAAGAATCCCCAACGGGACGTAAATCGTTGGGTAACACTGCCGTCGATGGGGTTCGTCATCTAAATTTTTGGTCCGGGTTGGGAGGTATCTGAAAGACCACTACAAATCCGTTTATTGTAATGGCCAACCGAATATCGTTCTATAGAACCGAACTCTCAATCATTTTAAACGATGGAACCAGAAAAAACTCCCGAGCCGCTGGATTGGGCTCGCTTTTCGTCGCGTGCTTTGGGTTTGATTCGGTCCGAATCCGCTTTCGACCGCCTAATCACTGGGATGCTTGCGATTGGATGGCTTATCATCGGATTTGCCGTTCTGGCCATGATTTTGGCCTTAGCATCCGTTCCGTTGGAGTTGATGCTCGACAAACCGCTAGGAATTTCTATTTTTGAAGCCATTCCTTTGCTGGTGCTGGGAGGTTATGGCGTGCTCCTCGTTTGCTTTTCATGGGTATGCTTACTACTGACCCGAATAGAAAAACACCTTCGAAAGCCCGATCAGGAGCAAAAAGACTAGACCGAGTGGTCACCCGCCGCTCTTTTTGACGTTGTACCCTGCGTCGGTTAGGATTTTGACTAAGCGATCCCGCTGGTCTCCTTGAATTTCCACCACGCGATTTTTCACCGTGCCGCCAACGCCGCACTGCGCCTTGAGTTGAGAAGCGATCTTTTTAAGCGCGTCTTCGCTTCCGGGCAAACCGAACACTACGGTCACGCCACTACCGCGACGGCCTTTGGTTTCGCGACCTACGCGAACAATTCCATCGTTGGGATAGGACGACATATTCGACTATTTCGCCACAGTAAATGGGGTCATAGCGAGTTCGTTCTCCCAAATCATCGCCAGATTGCCACCTTGCTGCGTCATGTTCATGAAGGCAATGGTGAACTGATCGATGCTCATTTCGAGGCGGGAAAGCATCATTTTAACACGTAGGGCATCTTTTTCAGGTGTGTACTCATACGAGCCCCATAGTCCTTCTTCTGGTGCGCGGCCGCTAGATTTGGCTCCGTAAGTTGAAAAAATGAGCGTCCATTCGCCGTTTTCAAACTCGACAAACAGAGAATATTCGCCTGCTTTTAGGACCGATGAACCAAATTGGAGGTCCGTTTCGGTCATGAAGCGAGTAGACTTGTTGGCTCCTACGCGCCACACGGGAGCTCCAGCGTACAAATCTTTACCGTAGTTAGCACCCGATCCGAAAATATTGGTGCGACCTCGCAAAATGGGGCGACTATAAACGACAACAATCCAGCTCCCACCGGTATACGATCCTTCCACAAACGAACCGCCAACTTGTGTCGATACTTCACCACGAGGGGAAGATGGGCGTTCCTGGGCAAGAACAGGCCGAATGGTTAGGCAAAGGCCGAATAAAAGTAGGGTAAGAAAGATGCGTATGATTCCGATAATGTTGATGAATAAAGGGCAACTAACAGATGGACAGAGGGTTTCGATAGGTAGAATGAACGTTGATGAAAAAACGAATCGATTATGACCCTTCGATTTAAATATTGGCCCCTAATTGTATTGATGTTGCTGTCTGTTCAAGTTCAGGCACAGCAAAACGCGAAAACCTTTTTGGTAAGCGCAGTTGAACTTTCCGAGTCAGACCCAAGCGTTATCGTGCTTCATGTGGGAACGAGTTCGGACGAATTTACGAGCCAACATATTCGGGGAGCACGGTTTTTAGATTTGAATCGAATCGCCCCATCTTCCGAAACAACACAGCGAGACTTGCCGGCCGTTGATTCGTTGGTAGCAGCCTTTGAACAGGTTGGTGTTTCCGATCAATCCCGGGTGGTTTTATACGATACGGGAAATGGGCTCTCGGCAGCCCGTGCGTTTTTCACGTTGGATATTATTGGATTCGGGAATGCGGCTCTCCTCGATGGAGGATTCGCCGCCTGGGCATCGGGAGCTTTTCCTATTGGGACAGGGCCTTCACCAAGCGTGTTTCAGGGCTCTATTACGGCTCAGTTCAATCCTGACTTAGTTCGAACAGCCTCGCAGGTACAGGAAGAATTATCCTCCCATTACCTCATTGACGCCCGTTCAGCTGGCGAATATTCGGGCGAAACGCCCGGCAACACCATCACGAGAGGCGGTCATATTCCGGGAGCGGCCCGGCTGGATTCTTCTTCACACCTGCAAGAAGATGGGCTATTCAAACCGCTTGAAGCGCTTGTTGAATTGTACAAAGACGCCGACGGAAAGCCAACGATTGTGTATTGCCGTACCGGGATGAAAGCTTCGCAATCCTACTTTGTAGCTCGCATGTTGGGTTTAGACGTAGCCATGTATGATGGTTCTTTCTTCGATTGGAGTAACCAAACCGAATACGACGTCGAAAAGGGAAACTAGGAGAGCACGAAGGAGACGACAGCAGCCCGTTTTTCTTCCGGACAAAACAAATAATCGTTGTCTTTCGATGACTTGTGCGTGAGGTCTGCGACTTCTTTCAGGCCGTCATGTGTGATTTTGAACTGGAGGTATCCGCGGCCACTCATGCGCTGTTGAATTTCGCGCTCAACGCGGCCCGGCAATACTTCGCACAAAATAATCGGCCGGTGGTTGTCGATGGTTTGTTTCGCTCCGTCCATCACAAAATGCTCGGTCGCTTCCGTATCCAGTTTGATCAGATCAATCCCCGTAATGCTGTGTTGATCAGCAAACGCATCGAGTGTGATTTGCTCAACATCGGCTTCCTTCAGGTTACTGGTCCGATTGGCCTGTTCCTTGTCCAAGCTTCCGGTACTCGTTAGCTGGTCTTCGACGAATGGAAACTTGGGATTAAGCGAATAGAAAAAAGTTGTCGGTCCCGAAACGTTCGACAAGGCAATTCGATGAGGGGTAACCCATTGGGCCCCATTCGCCTGCAGATTTTTTTGAAGATACTTGAATGGTGCCGGTAGCGGCTCAAAACTGTGTACCGTAACCGTTGGGTTTAGCGCCGCGGCCAATACCGAATAATATCCAATGTTGGCACCTATATCTAAAAACGTGTGGGACTGGGTAATTAGATGGCGAAAAATGCGCCGTAAGCCCGGCTCAAACCCTTCGAGTCCTTCCCAAAAAAGAACTTTGCCCAAGTAACAGGTTGGGTTTACATGAAATGTTACGTCTGGGCCGTCCGGAAGGGTCACTTTTATGGTGCCATTTATAGGAAACCGGAACGATCTAGGAATGCTCCGTTTAATGGGCGAAACCAAAAAACGCGCGAGTTTATTCCCGGCATTACTATAAAGGACGTTTCTAAACAAAACCAGCATTTTATAGGTTCATGGGCTGAGAAGGTACGCTATGCGTCTTTTCATATCTAGACCCCGTAAGAGATAACCCATACTCATTTCGTTGAAGCTACTTCGCTTACATATTGCTTTGTTTATCTGCCTGTGCTGGGTTGGACTTCCTGTCCAAACATCCTTCGCTCAGCCGGCCGAAGCGTCAACGAAGCTGGCCGCTTTTGAGCTCAAAGACCAGTTCGGTGGTCGGGTTTCTCGGGATGATTTTAAAGACAGTATCGTTATTGTCATTGGCGGTAATCGATCTGTATCTGCGGCGAGCGAGCACATCGGAATGGAAATTAAGCGGTCGTTTTTAGACAACGAATTGCTGAAAGACCATCTTGTTGTGAGTCAAAAAGGTCAGTCGTTTGCTATTCGTTCAACCGTTGGCAAGGCAAAGAGCCTTCAAAAAACGCCCATTCGGATTATTCCAGTGGCCGATGTGGCTGGCGTACCCTCGCCATTAAGGTGGTTGGTCCGGCAGTCTATGTCTTCGGAAAACGATTCCCCTGTTCTATTGGACTGGGAGGGCCATTTCACAACTGATTTGGGATTCGAAAAAGACGAAGTAAATATCCTGCTGTTTTCGCCCGGGGGGAATCTTCGCTTTCAGCATTCGGGCCGGACCATACAGCTAGACCAACTGAAACAGATCGCGGCAATCACCGAATCGTTGATTGGTTCAATGGCCTTTCAAAATAATACCTCGGGCTACGAGCGTTAAGCGGGCCGGTTCGAGACTTGCCTACCTAGCGCAACTAGTATACCTAGCCCCGGGCACTTGTCGTGAACGAATTGGACGATTTAGGAACGAAATGTGGCTGGCAAACGGTGGAAAATATCCATAATGAACGATTTGGCTTGACTAAAACGTTCAAAACGTTTATTTTTTCCGGATGAAACAGTATATCTCGACTTCGGAAGCTGCAAAATTAGCTGGCGTGGGTGTTAGTAGCATCAAACGCTGGGTCGACCAGGAGCGTGTTCAATCGATTAGAACGCCTGGTGGGCATCGCAGGGTCGAAAAAAAAGACTTTGATCGATTCTTGCAGAAGGGTAGCACCCGCGATGCAAATGCAAATGCAAATACAACGACCAACGGCCGAGTTACCGCAAACGTTCAGGCGAATGGCGATGGTACAACCCCTTCCAGTGCCGCCAACGAGAAAACCGGCCACGTGTGGGCCGATCGCATCCTTTCGCTGGATGTATTTGGCTTGCAAGCCGAGTTATTGCGATCTCGCGGGCAATTAGGGACCTGGTTTCAGGTTATGGATGAAGTGGGTCAGGGCGTACGCGAGGTAGGATACCGTTGGTCGAAGGGTGATATTGACATTGCTGAAGAACACATTTCTTCCGAACGATTGCTCCGAGCGCTCGCTGCCATTCATGATTCCGTCCCGGTTTCACCCGATTCGCCCACGTGCTTGTTGAGTTGCGTAGAAGGGGAGTCGCACACCATAGGATTGGCCCTTTTGCAAGTGTGCTTACGAGAAGCCGGTTGGGTAACGACGTGGGTGGGTGCATCCCTTCCCATGGATATATTGTGCGCCGTTGTGGAGAAAAATCATCCCCAAATGGTCGCTTTATCGGCAAGTAGTGCCTTTGAAGATCGCGTTTTTCTATCCAAACAAACATTCAGGATGGCATCTTTGTGCGAAACAAAAGGAATTAAGCTACTTTTAGGCGGTAGTGGACCCTGGCCTGAAATGCGTGAGGATTGGAGAAACCGCCAAATTGGCGTTCAATCCAGCGACTTTCACGGCGTGTACGATTTTGCTCGGGAGGTGGCGGCATAATGTCCAAAACGCAATCCAAAGCAGTAGTTATCGGCGCAGGATTTTCTGGACTTGCTGCAGCCATTCGGTTGGCACACGACGGCGTTCAGGTTACCGTAGTTGAGCAATTGGACACCCCCGGTGGCAGAGCGCGCAAATTTGAGGATAGTGGCTTCGTTTTTGATATGGGTCCAAGCTGGTATTGGATGCCCGATGTGATGGAAGCCGTTTTTTCAAGCGTAGGTGCCGACATTCATTCGTATCTAAACTTGGTTCGACTGGATCCCAGTTATCAGGTTTGGTTTCCGGACGGTCCCTTGAAAATTCCAGCGGGAAGCCGAAATGTACGGGATGTTTTTGAGCAGCTTGAGCCTGGGGCCGGGGCCCATTTAGACACGTTTCTCGAAGAGGCGAAAGCCAAATACGCTTTGGGAATGGATCGATTCGTTTGGGAATCTGGGGATAGCATATTGGATTTCGCCAGTCCGACCGCTGTATTTCAGCTGATGCGCTACTCTGTTTTTTCGTCCTTGAGTAAACACATTCGGAGCCATTTCAAGCATCCCCAAATCATCCAAATTCTGGAGTTTCCGGTTCTGTTTTTAGGTTCAAAATCAGACAAATCGCCTGCTCTATACAGCCTAATGAACTATGCTGACATCGAATTGGGGACCTGGTATCCCATGGGCGGCATGTTTGAATTGGTGGCTGGGATGGTCGCTCTTGCGGAAGAAAAAGGTGTTTCTTTCCGTTTTGAAACCGAGGTTGAGTACATCGGTGAGCGCAACGGACACGTTTCTGGCGTGCAAACACAAAACGAATTTCTGGACGCTGACTTCGTAATTGCCGGCGCGGATTACCACCATGTAGAGCAACATCTATTGGCGCCTAAATGGCGTCGGTATTCGCCCGAATACTGGTCCGAACGCAAAATGTCACCTGGTGCGATCATTTTTTATCTGGGAATCGATCGCAAATTGCCGGGTCTCGAACACCACACCTTGTTTTTCGACGTACCATTTGATGCGCATGCGGACTTGATCTATGAAACCCCAGGATGGCCCAGCGATCCGTTGTTTTATGTCGCAGCGCCCTCAAAAACGGATTCGACGGTGGCTCCAGAAGGGCACGAAAATCTGTTCATTTTAATTCCGATTGCGGCCGGATTGGAAGCAAACGCCGACGAACGGGAGCGCTTGTTTGAGCGCGTGATTTCGCGCCTTGAAGAGCGTCTCGAAACGTCCGTCCGGCCACACATTGTGGTTCGTCACGACTACGACCAATCTAATTTCGAGTCGGATTACAACGCTTTCCGTGGAAACGCTTATGGTTTGGCCAATACCATCGACCAAACCGCATTTTTGAAGCCGAAAATGAAAAGTAAACTCCCAGGGCTCTTTTTTGCTGGGCAACTGACCACCCCTGGTCCGGGCGTCCCACCTTCGCTCATCAGTGGTCAAGTGGCCGCCAAAGAGGCTCAGGAATGGTTGAAATCTCAGAAAAAAGGGATGGAGGCAGCCGTATGACCAGTGATAGACCCGATCGTTTAGCACTTTTCAGCGAAGTTAGTGGGCTGTGCAGTCGCATTACGACCACCAAATACTCCACGTCCTTCAGCAAAAGCATTAAAGCACTTGCTCCGGACATTCAGAGCGCTATTTATGCCATTTACGGCTTTGTTCGGTTGGCGGACGAAATCGTGGACTCGTTTCATGGATTTGAGCGCGCGGAGTTGTTCGATCGTATCAAAAAGGACACCTATCAAGCCATTGATGAACGCATAAGTATCAATCCTATTCTCCATTCCTTTCAGATCACATTTCATCAATATGGAATAGAGCGGGAGCATGTTGAGCTGTTTTTAAATAGCATGGAGCAAGACCTAGAGCCTATCGATTTTAATCGAGACGAGTATGATTCTTACATAACAGGATCGGCCGAGGTGGTCGGTTTAATGTGCCTCAAGGTATTTGTCCGCGGGAATGAAACGGAGTATCAAAAACTGGCTCCAGCGGCCATTCGGCTCGGCGCGGCTTTCCAAAAAGTTAATTTTCTTCGGGACATTAACGAAGACTTCCAGCACCTCGGACGCAGTTACTTCCCTGGCATTGATCTCGAAAATTTGGATGAAGCGTCCAAAAAAGCCATTGAAGATGAAATTGAAGAAGACCTCCGCGTCGCTTATGAAGGCTTGATTCAACTTCCCAAAGACACGCGCTTCGGTGTCTACTTGGCCTACACGTACTATAAAGGCCTGTTGAAGCGCATTCGAAATGTATCAAGCCATCGGATTATGCGGACTCGGATCCGCGTTCCTGATCTTCATAAATATGCGTTAATGGCCACTTCGTATTCCCGTCACCGCCTTAATCTACTGTAAAATGACCATCCACAATCCAAAAGACGAATACGTGGTTCTGGTCAACGAAAATGACCAGGAGGTAGGGACCATGGAAAAAATGGCGGCGCACGAAAAGGGTGTTCTCCACCGGGCGTTCTCCGTTTTTGTTTACAATTCGGAAGGCAACGTTTTGCTTCAGCGCCGCGCCGATCATAAATACCATAGTCCAGGTTTGTGGGCCAACACGTGTTGTAGTCATCCACGCCCAGGAGAACAATTAGCGGATGCCGCGTCTAGGCGGCTCCGGGAAGAAATGGGAATGGCCTGTTCATTGGCCTCACCTTTTTCTTTCATTTACCGTGCAGAATTAGATCAGGGCCTGATTGAACACGAGTTAGATCATGTTTTTGTAGGGACGTGTGATATTGTCCCTATTCCAAACCCCGACGAAGTCAGCGAATGGAGATATTGTTCACCTTCCGATATTCGTGCTGAAATGGACCAATTTCCAGAGCGCTTTTCGAGCTGGTTTTTGATTTGCTTTGACCAAACCATTGGTCATATTTCCGAACTCATTGAAGCTGGCCAGGCAACCAGTTAACCTCTATCCATTGATCCTATGAGCTTTTTAATAAACGCAGGAATCGTTTTAGCGACCTTTATCGCCATGGAAGGCGTGGCATGGTTCGCCCATAAGTACATCATGCACGGGTTTATGTGGTGGTTTCACGAGGATCATCACGTGCATGAACCCGGTTTTTTCGAAAAGAACGATGCTTTTTTTCTGATTTTTGCCGTTCCGAGTATTTATTGCTTCATAACCGGCACGCTTAATGGCGATTTCAGGATCTGGATCGGTTTGGGCATCTTGCTTTATGGAATTTGTTATTCAATTGTCCACGACATTTTTATCCACCAGCGATTCAAATGGCTTCGAAAAACAGATAACGTGTACTTGCGAGCCATTCGAAAAGCACATTTGCTGCACCACAAGCATCTAGGACCAGAAAACGGCGAGTGCTTCGGCATGTTGTGGGCGCCTCGAAAGCTGCTGAAAGAAGCGCGCGCTCAACGGACTTCCAAAAACAGGGCTCAGTAAGAATCCAAGCCGCCAAGCTACATGCTGTATCTGTTGCTCAACGTAGCCGTTATTTCGTTGCCATTGGCTTTTTCGTGGCATCCCAAAATTAAATTTTTCCACGCTTGGAAGAGTTTCTGGCCGGCATGTCTGCTTGTGCTGGCGGGCTTCATTGCGTGGGACGTTTATTTCACTCATATCGGTATTTGGGGTTTTAACGGGGCTTATCTAGTGGGTTGGCCGATATTTGGACTTCCCATAGAAGAATGGCTGTTTTTCATTTGTATCCCGTACGCCTGTGTATTCACGTACTACGTTTTAAAAAGTGGCCACACGCGCGAATTGGGCGGGAAAGGCAAGGTTATATTGGCCTTTTTTGGAGTGGTGGCCCTTCTATTGGGCGTGTTGAATGTCGAAAAAGCCTATACCGTGTCCGCCACCATTCCGAGCGCCCTTTTGATTGGGTATTGGCTGTGGAAGAAGCCATCCTGGCTCGGAGCGCTCATGAAAACGTTCATGATTCTCATACCGGCTTTTGTGATCACTAATGGTGTTCTCACCGGACCATTTTTTTGGGAGTGGTCGGTGATTAATTCCCAACCCGAGCTCATTCTTGATCCCGTTGTTTGGTATAACACTGCCGAAAATTTGGGGGTACGGCTTTTTAGCATCCCCTTCGACGATTTCTTTTACGGATTTTTGCTGATCGGACTGAATGTGACGGTGTTTGAATCGTTTCAAAAAAGGGTAACTTACTAAGTGTGCCGTCGCGTGAAGCGGCTGGTGCCATCCTAGTAGCATTTGCCCTACACGTACCGAAAATGGTGCGCTAGGCGACAGAATCTTCGGTCAAAATGGAAAAAACAGTCACACGACGCCTCTCGCTATTAGATCGATACCTTACGCTTTGGATTTTCATCGCCATGGCCGTTGGTATCGCGATTGGGGCATACTCGCCGGGCTTCAACACGTGGCTCAGTAGCATGAGTGTAGGGACCACGTCCATCCCTATCGCCGTTGGCCTCATTTTGATGATGTATCCGCCCTTAGCCAAGGTTC
>JAURGV010000129.1 GCA_030833605.1 Rhodothermales bacterium | reverse complement strand
ATTTGAATGGCGTGGAAACGTTCGGGAATTGCACAATGTGGTCGAACGCCTCACCATTTTAAGCGACGGTGACCGCATTACTCGACTTGATGTGGAGCGATACGTTTTACCCGGCGGATCGAACGCGAACCCCATAGTGGGTCTCATGGATCGGTTTGAACAATTTGCGGATTTCCGTGACAACGCCGAGAAGTTGTTCATTGAACACAAATTGATGCAGAACGAGTGGAATATTAGCCGTACGGCCGATGCGATTGGTATTCAACGCTCCCATTTGTACAACAAAATGGGCAAATACGAGATTTCCCGCGGTGACGAGTGAACCCAGCCATACCGGCGAAGCCCCTACTAAATTAAGTACATCCTCGGATCAATCTGAGGTGCTGCTTGCGGTGAAGGGTTTATCTAAATCCTTCCCGACCGTAAGCGATGTGGCATTGGGCGTTCTCCACGATGTGAATCTGGAGGTTCGACGGGGAGAGGTCGTGGCTATTGTAGGCGAATCGGGAAGTGGTAAAAGCACGCTGTTGCATATTCTGGGCGCACTGGATTCGCCTGACTCGGGTGAAGTGCTGTTTGACGGCGAGTCTATTTTTGGAAAAAGCGATCAAGCGATGTCGAATTTCAGAAATAAGCGGATTGGATTTGTGTTTCAGTTCCACCATTTATTGCCTGAATTCAGCGCATTAGAAAATGTGATGATGCCTGCCTTGGTTGGCGGTGCATCGCCATCGTCTGTAAAAGGCAAAGCAGAGGCCTTATTGGAGCGTGTAGGGCTCAAAGCTCGTGCTGCCCACCGGCCCGGAGAGCTTTCGGGCGGAGAAAAGCAGCGCGTAGCCATCGCGCGGGCCCTCATTAACGATCCCGACCTGGTTCTTGCCGATGAGCCAACAGGGAATTTGGATGAGACCACAGCCGATTTGCTTCATCAAGAAATGATTCGTCTGAGTCGCGAGCTCAACCAAACGTTTGTGTTGGTGACCCATAATAAAAGTTTTGCTGAAATGGCCGACCGTACGCTAACCTTAGACCACGGATCGCTGGTTCAAACCGCTTAATTTGCACGTTCATGAGTTTTCTCCACTCCCTAAGAGCCCTTTGGACAGCCGGAAAAGGAATTTCATTAGGCCTACCCGAAATCACGGAAGGGCTTCAGCCCATCGATTTGTTTGATGCGTGGTTTTCGGACGCGCAAAAAAGCGGGTTATATCTTCCGGAAGCGATGACGGTCGCTACGGCCACTGCGGAAGGAAAGCCGTCCGCGCGGATGGTGCTATTGAAATCGGTAGACGTGGAAGGATTTGTATTTTTCACCAATTACGAAAGCCGAAAAGCATCTGAAATAGAAGCCAATAGCAACGTTTCGATCCTGTTTCACTGGCCCATTCTTCAGCGCCAAGTGCGCATTGAAGGCCGCGCAGAGCGGGTGTCGCGCGAGGAGTCTAACGACTATTTCCAGTCACGTCCGCGTGGAAGCCGGATAGGCGCTTGGGCATCGACCCAGTCGTCCAAACTAGAAAGCAAAGCGGCCTTACAGGCTCGTGTAAAAGAAGTCGAGGCCCAATTTGGAAACGGGGACATTCCTTTGCCGGATTATTGGGGCGGCTACCGAATTCGGCCGGAGCGAATGGAATTTTGGCAGGGAAGACCGTTTCGCCTCCACGACCGCCTTATTTACGAGCGTGTTGACGGGGATTGGAAAACCCACAGGCTGTTTCCATAAGGTTGTGGAATAAAAGAATGTTTCTTCTTTTGATTCCCACGAACAATGCGTCAAAATGAGGGTTAAACGTGGGCTGTATTTCTTTAGAGTACCCCTTCGGTTAACCCATGTCTGATTCCAATCCGTCCACCCTTTCTGATCTGAATACGATTGTATCGTTGTTCAGAGAAGCGGATCGGATCGTGATTTCGACCCATACTCGTCCAGATGGTGATGCCATTGGCTCTCAACTGGGTCTTGGCAACTATTTAAAAAGCAAAGGAAAACAGGTTCGAATGATTAATTCGGACCCGTCCCCTTACAACTTAGAGTGGTTGCCGGGAAGTAAGGACATCGAGATCTACGAAGGCTCCTTGGCGCAGGTTGAGTTTATAACGAAGGCAGATCTGGTTGTTGTGCTAGACACCAACGTGGAGGATCGATTGGGTAGTCCGGGGAAATCGCTTCGGAACAGTCCCGGTACCAAGCTCCTGATTGACCATCATACCAGTCCCGAGCAGTGGTTCGACCACATGTATCGTCGCGAATCGGCCTCTTCTACGGCTGAATTGCTGTTTGAGATTATGGCGCATTGGGATGTGGAAGCCATTTCGTATGAAGTAGCCGCTCCCTTTTATGTGGCCATAATGACCGATACTGGCTCGTTTAGATTCTCCAATGTGACCCCCGAATTGCACCATATTATTGCGCAGTTAATGGACCGAGGAAGTCTCGATCCTTCCTTGTTGCATGCCGGTGTGTACGACAAGAAGAGCATTGAAGGGATTCGCTTGCTCAGTAAAGTGTTGTCTACCATAGAGTTGCATTTTGACGGTCTAGTCGGAACGGTTCTCGTGACCAGACGGATGTTACAAGACACCGGCGCTTCGGTAGAAGAAACGGATGGCTTTGTAAATCAAGTGCTATCCATTGAAGGGGTTGCTGTAGCCATGATATTCACGGAAACGGAGCGAGGCACCAAAGTCAGTTTCCGTTCCAAAGGGGATTTTCACGTGCACAAATGGGCCCAGCACTACGGCGGCGGCGGCCACAGAAATGCCTCTGGCGCGTTTATTTACGGCAGTTTGGAGAACGCGTTTAAAAAGACCTTGGACTCTGCCCACCAATTTATTTCCATCCCGGTTGCCGACGAATCTTCGGATTTGTCATCAGAAGATGCGGCCTATTTGAATAGTCTGATGAACAGTCAGAAAAATTAAGCTAATTATGAAAGTATCTGTTTCTACGATCACGATTTCGGAACTAGACGTCGATCTGCTTTTTATCCCGATCTCTAAAGAGGTAATTGAGGGTGGTTTAGAGGACTTGGCGGAAGCATTTGGACCGTGCGTTGAAAAAGCAAGAGGGGACATTCGCGGGGATGGAAGCAACGCTACCGTATTGTATCCTGAAAAAGGAACGGCAAAACGAATTGTACTTGTTGGGCTCGGGGAATCGGGGAAAATCTCGTTTGAAAAGCTGAGACTCGCGGCGGCAAAAGGCGCGACCGTAGCCTACGACGTAAAAGCTGAAACCGTTGGTATTGCCATTCCGTCGCTTGATTTGGACGGCGACGATACGGCACAGGCCCTGGTAGAGGGATTTGTTTTAGGCTCTTACCGATTCACAAAGTATCGTACCAATGCGCAGCCCGGTGAATCCGCTCAGCGCTTGGTTATTCAAACGACCGATCAGGATAAACAAGTTCGTCGTGGCGCAGATCGTGGACGCATTATTGCCGAAGCGGTGTGCACCGCAAGAGATTTGGTCAATGTGTCTCCGGATGAAAAAACACCGGTGTTACTATCCAAAGCCATCGAAAAAACCGGCAAGAAAAGTGGTTTTGAAGTGTCGGTTTGGGATAAAGCCCTGATTGAAGAAGAGGGCATGGGCGGCTTGTTAGCCGTGAACCGTGGAAGCATTGAACCGCCCACGTTTTCGGTTTTGGAATGGCGCCCAGAAAACGCGCGTAATTCCCGGCCCATAATTCTGGTTGGCAAAGGGGTAACCTTTGACACCGGTGGGCTTTCGCTAAAACCCACAAAAGGGTCCATGGACTCCATGAAGTGCGACATGGCGGGAGCCGCAGCCGTAGTAGGCGCGATGGAAGCCATCGCCAAACTTGAAATGCCGTTGTATGTGATTGGACTGATTCCAGCTACCGATAACAGGCCCGGCGAAAATGCCTATGTGCCAGGCGACGTGGTCAAGATGCATTCAGGCAAAACCGTAGAAGTGTTAAACACGGATGCCGAAGGACGCATGATTCTGGCCGACGCGCTTTCGTATGCCTCTTCGTTTTACCCAGAACAAGTCATTGAATTGTCGACCCTTACGGGCGCAGCCGTAGTGGCTTTGGGTGATTTCGTTGCAGCCATTATGACCAACGCCGAGGAAGGCTCCGAAGAACGGTTGTCCGAAATGGTGGCCGCTGGTAGCGAATCGGGAGACCGTGTGCACCCGTTGCCGATGTTCGATGAGTACAACGAACAGCTAAAGAGCACGGTAGCGGATCTTAAAAACGTTGGTGGACGCGAAGGTGGAGCCATCACGGCGGCTAAGTTTCTAGAACACTTTGTAGACTACCCTTGGATTCACGTGGATATCGCCGGACCGGCGTTTTGGGATTCTGGAAAAGGGTACAGCCAAGCTGGGGGAACCGGTTTTGGTGTTCGGTTGGTCACGCGGTACTTGCAGCAAATTTCTGAGAAAAAACGATAGCGTAATTCAGTGGTCAATAGCGGTAACATGAAGGGCCCTAACGGGTTGCGGAAACCTAAGATCGCCGTTTCGATGGGCGATCCAAACGGAATCGGTCCTGAAATACTGCTAAAGGTGTTGGCTGACTCGTCGGTTTCGGCAAATTGTGATATCGTGGTGGTTGGGTCGTCTCGCGTGTTAGATTTTTATTGCGAGACCCCATTAGGCCATGGACGAAATGAAACGGCCGAAGTGGATGCATCGGGTTTCGACATTCGCCCTGGATTCATTGACGGAAATGCGGGACGCATTGCAATGGTTTCAGTCCAAAGAGCCGTGGAACTGTGCCAAAGCGGAGAAGTGGATGCGATGGTAACGTGTCCGATCTCGAAAGAAGCCATATCGTTGGCGGGTTACGATTTTCCTGGCCATACGGAGTTCATCGCCGATTTATTGCGTTCACCCGATCATTTGATGTTGATGGTTTCGGACCACTTGAAAATCGGAATGGTGACGGGCCACATACCGTTGTCTCGCGTACCCCAAGCCATTACGGAAGAAAACATTCTTCGCACCGCTCATGTGATGATCCGTTCGCTCCAACACGATTTTAACATAGAGCACCCTCATATCGCCGTTTTGGGTCTTAATCCTCATGCAGGAGACGGCGGCGTTTTGGGTCCGGAAGAAAACCAAACCATTTTGCCCGCCATTAAAAAGGCCGCGTCCAAGGGACTTCACGTCGCTGGTCCTTTTCCAGCGGATGGCTTTTTTGGCAACTCCACGTGGAAGTCGTTTGACGGAATCATTGCCATGTACCACGATCAAGGGCTGATTCCTTTTAAAGCGCTTTCGTTTGGGGCCGGTGTGAACTTTACGGCCGGGTTGGATATTGTTCGAACCTCTCCCGACCACGGAACGGCTTTTAATATTGCAGGTTCAGGGGTAGCGAATGCTTCAAGTTTGAAAAAGGCCATTCTATGTGCAATTGAAGTAGCCCAAAACCGAAAAAAAGTTCAATAGTGAACGTATCGAAATTGAACGCATTGAAATTGAACGCATTGAAATTGAACGTATCGAAATTGAGACAACGAATTTGAGCAAAGCGAATCCCAAACCCTTGAAATCGGTGAACGCCTATTCGGCGTTAGCGCTAGTCTACGACATGGTTATGGATCATGTAGACTATGAAGGATGGGCTGATTACATCCTGCATATTGTAGAACTGAATGCGGAAGTCGACGATCATGCGAAAACTCGCATTTTGGAGCTCGGATGCGGGACCGGCCTGTTTACGGTGGAACTGTTGGAGCAAACCAGCGCGACCATAGTGGCAGCTGATGGGTCCGCTAGCATGCTTGAATGGGCCGAAAAACGGTTAAAAGAAGATAAAAAGCGGGTTAGCCTAGCTCAGTTTGATTTTGAAAGCGGATGGGATTCGCAATCTGGAGCTGAACCATTCGATATCGTATTGTTGTTGTACGATTGCATCAACTACATTCAGACGCCTGAAGGTTTAAGCGCGTTGTTTGCTGGTGTGAAAGCCAACATGAAACCGGAATCTGTTTTTGTGTTTGATCAAAGTACTCCGGCGAATTCCATTAATAATGCCGCCTTTTTTGAAGATGAAGGGGAGCAAGACGGGATATCCTATTCGAGAAAAAGTTCGTTCGATCCGGGCGTGCGCGTTCATACAACGCAATTCGAAATAGCGACTCCAGACGGCGTTTTCCACGAAAATCATGTTCAAAAAGCGTGGACTCGGGAAGAAATTCAAGGGGCTATCCAGACGGCTGGTCTCACCGTGATCAAGGCGTACGATGGATTCAGTCTTGACGAGGCCATCGACGAGTCGGAGCGCATTCATTGGGTGGTCAAAGTCGCTCAGTAAACGTTTCGCGGAAAAAGGTGGATCATAAATAGCTTCGTAGAGGAATATTCGTTGATCAGTTTAAAAAACGTATCGGTTTCGTACCCACTTCCTGACGGCTCTCCCAAAGCCGTTTTAGAAAACGTGTCTATTCAAATTGATCAGGGGGAACTGGTGTACTTGGTCGGTCCAACCGGAAGCGGAAAAAGTTCGCTGCTTCGCTCCTTGTACATGGAAAACCCACCGCAGTCCGGGACCATTGAGATTGCCGGATACCATTCTGATCATATGAAAACGGGCGATATCCCGCTGCTCCGTCGAAGTTTGGGCATTATTTTTCAGGACTTTCAGCTTTTGCCCGATCGCAATGTGTTTGAAAACATCGCTTTTGCGCAGTATGTGACCGGACAGCGCGGTAAAGTGGTTAAAAATAAAGTGCTTTTGGTTCTTTCGCGGGTTGGGCTAAGCCATAAGCGGAATCGTTTTCCGCATGAACTTTCCGGTGGCGAACAGCAGCGCGTGGTCATAGCCCGGGCGATGGTCAACGATCCTTGGGTCATTTTGGCCGATGAACCGACCGGAAATCTAGACCC
>JAURGV010000128.1 GCA_030833605.1 Rhodothermales bacterium | reverse complement strand
TTAAACGACGAAGTGGGTGCTCAGCATACCAAAGGAGTCGAGGTTGGTGCCCGTGGCACTATGGGATTTCTGAGGTATGACGTGGCCGTTTTTAATATGATGGTGGACAATCAGTTACAGTCGTTTCAGGACTCCGACGGAAGAACCTATTATACCAACGAAGGGGCCACAGCGCACAAGGGAGCTGAAGTGTCATTGATGGCTTCTTTGAACGATGTTCTTTCGGTTCAGCTAGCGTATACGGCCAGTTCTTTTACGTTTGACGACACCGACTTGAAAGGTAATCGCATTCCTGGCTTGCCCGTGCATCACATCTCGGGCGGCCTGAAAGCTGTTTTGAAGGGCTTTCGGGGCGTTCTGTTCGCAGATTGGGTCTCCAACACCTTCGCGAACAGTGCAAACACCGCTCAAAACGATGGCTACATGGTGGTGGATCTGGACGTAGCTCACACCGATTGGTATGTTAATCACGTCCGAATCCAACCCTTTGCTCGACTTTCCAACGCGTTAAACGCTTCCTATGTGGGTTCGATGGTGATCAATGCATTCGGGGGTCGTTATTACGAACCATCGCCGGGCAGGACCATGCAAATCGGGGTTAGCTTGACGTTTTAAAAAGGCCCGTGAAATTCTGCTATAGTTGTCTCGGTGTTTTCGTTTGCAGATCCATTTGCATGCTTTATGATCACCTTATCGACGCCAGTGACATCAAATTCAGCCCCTAGAAAAGCGCTAATATCTGCCCATTGAGCCTCTTTTGGTTGCGATTCGGGTGATGGTTTTGAAAGAATAAACGAGGCGTTCAAAGCGGTCATTATTCCAACGAAGAAAACAGCCGCAGTCATCCAGTTTCTAACCGGTGGCGACGCTACCAAGTGAGTCACCTTTTCAGGACCGAGATCGTCAAGACCCGTTTGTACGGCTTTTTGAGACGTATCCTCGCTGAGAGTGCCCATTAAACAATACCCGACTTTTCTGACGGTCCGAATGAGCTTATCGGGTGAATCAGGATTTTCGAGTGCTTTTCTAAGCTTTGAAGTAGCCTGAGTTAGCGCTTCACCGTTGTAAGGTGAATCGGGCCAAAGCGTTTCCAGGATGACATCCCTGCTTACTACCGTCCCTCGACGCGAAGCTAAAAACAGCAGTAAAAGCATGACTTGTCGTTCTACCTGGGATTCGGCGGTTCCTCTTTTGATTGTATTGCTTTGGGGATCGACCCAGACACCGGACACCCAGAATGGCTTTGCTCTGAGCAGGTCAAAATTTTTCGCTTCCACGACGTTGGTCCGTAAGATTAACGAGATACGAAAGAAATGTATTCTTCAGGTAACTCCTTAAATCCTGGATTATTGTTGGTTGTCGCATTAACCATTAAAAAAGGATGTCATGAGAAATCATTTATTGGAGCAGAATCAGCTATTGCTAAACGTTCTGTCCGCGTTTGCTTTCGTTTTCATTTTTGCTAGCGGATTCGTCGCCACAGCGAGTGCTCAAAACACGGAAGGCATAGTAGATTTAAAACAGTTTGTGGGCGATTACGAGGGTAGAGAGATTACCCTTTCGAACGGCACATTGTATTACCAAAGGGATCCCATGCCTAAGGCCGTACAATTGAGTATGGTTTCAAAGGATGTGTTTGAAATCGTTGTTCCGGCAGGAGCGGTGGTTCAACACAGTGGAGCGAACTCGGCTACCCCACAGTTCAAGTTCAATCGCAACGAGTCGAACGTTGTTGTAAGTTTGACTTTAGTAGATTCTGATGGAAAAGAGTTGGCCCACTTTTCTAAAAAGATGGGATCGGTGGTTAACTAGGAGATAGCGATTTTGTCGCGCTTCGCTCGCTAACAGCCCAGAAGGAGGGGATTACTCTCGCTTGCAGCTCGAGTGCATCCCCGAAAGGGGAGTCCTACATCAAAAAACGGCCCCTACTCGCTTCGCTCGCTCGTTGCTTTTTCATTGTCCCCCTTTCAAGCAAGCTTGACGGCGGCCAATAAAAAAGCCCCGTCCACTTGTCGTGGACGGGGCCGTTTTTTGATGCGGAGAGAGAGGGATTCGAACCCTCGGTACAGTTACCCGCACACACGCTTTCCAAGCGTGCTCCTTCAGCCACTCGGACACCTCTCCAATGTCAATTGCCACTTAATGCCCTTAAACCCTTCTTGTTTCGGGTTTTCGGTGCAGGTGTGGTGAATCTTAGGTCTTTTTAGCGCCAGATTTCGTGTTTAAAGACCCCTAGACCTCCATGATCTCGGCTTCTTTATGCGTCATAATGTGGTCAATCTTAGCAATATTCTTATCGGTCATCTCCTGAAGGGTGGATTCTGCTTCGTAGGCCATGTCTTCGGGCAGATTTTCCTCTTTCTGGGTCGATTTGATCATGTCTTTGGCGTTTCGACGTACGCCGCGGACAGCAATTTTAGCCTCTTCCCCTTTCGCTTTGGCTGATTTGGCCAAATCCCGACGTCGTTCTTCTGACAAGGGTGGAACGGGCAAACGGATCAACTGCCCATCGTTGGATGGGTTTATACCCAAATTGGCTGCCATAATAGCTTTTTCAATAGCTCCAAGCGCAGACGCATCCCACGGCTGCACAATCAACATGTCATGTTGTGGTGCATTGACCGAAGCGATTTGGTTCAACGGGCTGATAGAGCCGTAGTACTCGACGCGGACATTTTCCAACATCGCCGGAGTCGCACGTCCTGCGCGGATGGAGGACATCTCGTGGCGCAAATGTTCAATACATTTGGTCATACCCTCGGTGGCGTCTTCTAGAATGAGTTCTAAGTCTTCGTGTATCATTTTATTATGCTAGCTCGGCAGTTTGTTCTTGTCCCCAATGGACCAGGGTTCCTACGTTTTCACCACGTACAATACGCAGTAGGTTACCGCCTTTATCCATGTTGAACACAATAATGGGCATACTGGATTCCTTACACAAGGTAAAAGCAGTCATATCCATCACTTTGAGGTTGTCGGCGATTACTTTTTCGCCACTAATAGTCTGAAATTGCACCGCTGTTGGGTCTTTTTCAGGATCGGCAGAATAGATACCATCTACTCGGGTGCCTTTTAAAATGACGTCTGCGTCGATTTCGAGGGCTCGAAGCGCGGCGGCGGTATCGGTAGTGAAATACGGATTGCCGGTTCCGGCTCCAAAAATAACGACCCGTCCTTTTTCTAGGTGACGCATGGCCCGCCTGCGAATAAAGGGTTCGGCGATCTCATCCATGTTGAGGCTGGACTGCAGCCGAGTCTGGATGCCCGCTTGTTCTAGGGCGTCTTGAAGCGCCATAGCATTAATCATGGTGGCGAGCATGCCCATGTAATCGGCATGCGAGCGCGTCATGCCTTTCGTGGCGTTGTTCACCCCTCGAAAGATGTTGCCGCCGCCAATGACAATGGAAAGCTCCGTTCCCAGGTCTACTACCTGACGAATTTCAGCGGCATAGGCATCGATGACGTGCTCATCAATACCAAATGCTTTGGATCCCATCAGGGATTCTCCACTCAGTTTCAGAAGAATCCGTCGGTAGGAGCGGCCGTCCGAAGACGTATTCGCAGTTGAATGGTCCACATTAATTTGGTTGTGCGACAAAAATTGCAATCCTCGCAAAGCTAACGCCCAAGGGGAATACTATCAATTCTGGCTTGGTTCAGATACGAAGAATGTGAATGGGAATCCATCGCAAATCAGGTATCCAGCATCCGGCTAGGTTTTCTAAAAGAAAAGAGGGGCGCGCCTTTTGGGCGCGCCCCGCTTTCTGTTTGCTCCTCTTGAGGAGCAAAAAATCATCAAAAGGCTTCTTTAATCGCCCTTATCCGCGCTTATTCGCCTAGCGCAAAACGGGTAAACGTTTTGACAGCCGCTTTGGCACCTTTAAGCATATCGCCAACAGAACTGGAAGAATCTTTTACAAAAGGCTGCTCTAACAGCACATAATCTTTGTAATAGCGCTCCAATTTACCGGTAGCAATGCGCTCAACAAGCTGCTCTGGCTTGCCTTCTTCACGTGCTTGGTCGGCGGCGATCTTCATTTCGTGATCTTTAATGTCCTGAGGCACTTCGTCGCGGCTGGTTGAAATAGGATTCAACGCAGCTACCTGCATGGCCACGTCACGACCAGCAACTTCTAGGTCGCCAGCACCTGACATATCCACCAAAACACCTAGGCGAGCACCTGGATGAATGTAGGAAACCACTTTACCGTCGGCGCTGGTCATTACTTCGGTACGACGAACATCGATTTTCTCACCGATTTTACCCGTCATCGCGATCAGTGCATCCGTCACGCTTTGGCCGTCTTTCATTTTCGTAACTAAAAATGCATCGCGATCAGCAGGCAACGTAGCGAGAACAAGTTCAGCTAGTTCGTTAGCGAAGGTCTGGAAATCGTCGTTACGAGCAACGAAGTCTGTTTCACAGTTTACTTCAACTAGAATGGCTGTTTTGCCATTGGCGGTTGAACCGGTAGCAATAACGCCTTCTTTAGCATCTCTATCGGCACGTTTTGCAGCAACTTTCTGGCCTTTCGTGCGAAGGAGGTCGATGGCAGCGTCGAAGTCACCGTTTGATTCGGTCAACGCTTTTTTACATTCCATCATGCCGACGCCAGTGACGTCGCGCAATTTTTTTACATCTGCAGCAGTAATAGACATTTCTATATAAGCTTTACGATGCAGAGCTAGAACAGCCCTGCAACAAGGTTAAGATTGGAAAGAGAACGGGCAGACTAAGCTTTAGCTTTCGTGTCAGCTTTGTCCTGGGCGCGTTTTTCTTTTTCCAGCTTCTGAGTGGCATCGGCCATTAGACGTTCTTTTTCACCTTCTTTAATCGCATTGGCAATTACCGAAGTAATCAATTCAATGGATTTCAAAGCGTCGTCGTTTGCTGGAATTGGGAAATCGACCAAGTCTGGATCACAGTTGGTGTCCACGATGGCAATGATTGGAATCCCAAGTTTTTTAGCTTCCTGAACGGCGATGTGCTCGCGGTTAATGTCCACGATGAACAATGCGCCAGGAACGCGGGCCATGTTTTTGATACCCGAAAGAACTTTATCCAGTTTTTCGAGCTCACGGGCTTTCATGAGGCGCTCTTTTTTCTTGAGCTGCGCCATGGTGCCATCTTCTTCCATTTTCACAAGCTCTTCCATGCGACGGATAGAACGGCGAATCGTCTGGAAGTTGGTAAGTGTTCCACCCAACCAGCGCTCTACAACGTAGGGCGAATCACACTCGACAGCGAGTTTGCGGATAATGTCACGGCCCTGCTTCTTGGTGCCGGTGAACATGATCTTTTTACCACGGCGAGAAAAACGAGCGACCGCATCGGCTGCTTCGTCTAGATAGCTCTGGGTGTGATTTAGGTTGATGATGTGGATTCCATTGCGCTGCATGAAAATGTGGTTGCGCATTTTTGGATTCCAACGGCTCGTAAGGTGGCCGAAGTGGGTACCTGCCTTAAGCAAGTCCTCGATCGACGCGCGATGCGTCGACTGTACTTTTTCTTCACTCATTAGATTTGTATCGGGTTTAAACCGCTACGCTTTTCACGCGTCTGCCGAAACCTCTGCTACCCTTAGCGGACAGGTCACCCCGGCATACATCCAAGCGTATGTGTGATAAATACGTCGAAAAGCACCGTGCCAATCGACGTAAAGTGGGTCTATCGTTTGGAGAACTGGAAACGCTTACGAGCTTTAGGCTGTCCGTATTTTTTACGTTCAACCGCACGTGGGTCACGTGTCATATAGCCAGCGTCACGCAATGGTTTGCGTAGTTCTTCGTTGAATTCAACGAGCGCGCGAGCAATGCCTAAGCGGCATGCTTCAGCTTGACCGGTCATTCCGCCACCTTTGGCGTTAATAACTACGTCAAATTGACCTGTGGTTTCCGTTACATCAAACGGAGAAGTCACAGACGTGCTGCGCCAAATAGTAGGAAAATATTCGGTCAGTTCGCGTTTGTTCACGACAACCTTTCCAGATCCACCTGGACGAAGGTATACGCGGGCGACGGCATTTTTCCGGCGACCAACGGCGATGAACTGATTTAGGGCAGTAGCCATAAGGAATTTGTTATTCAGTTACTCGGGGAGAGAAGGATCAGAGTTCCAGCGCGACAGGCTGTTGAGCTCCATGTGGATGTTCGCTACCAGCATATACCTTTAGTTTGGTAATCAGCTGACGGCCCAAAATGTTTTTTGGAAGCATGCCTTTTACAGCATTCTGTACCATAAACGTTGGTTTGGATGTGCGAACTTCCGCAGGAGTGCGCAAGCGAACCCCTCCTGGATAGCCGGTGTGGCGGAAGTATTCTTTATCCGTCTCTTTTTTACCGGAAAAACGCACTTTATCGGCGTTGATAACAACGACGAAATCACCGCAATCTACATGGGGGGTGTAGCTGGGTTTGTGTTTTCCACGGAGTAGTACGGCTACCTTGGAAGCAAGGCGACCTACAATCATGTTTTCTGCATCGACAACGTGCCATGCGCGCTCTACTTCGGCAGGCTTAGCACTCATTGTCTTGAAGCTGTTGACGTCCATCGGGACTCTTTATAGTCTATTTGGAATAAAATCCAATAATTGAAATCCAACCTTGGCTTTTTAGGCCTGTGGGAGGTCGGAAAAAAACGCAGACGACTAAAATACGACGATTAATGCCGTACGTCAATCGTTTTCCATTCAAAAAAGTGATTATCTGTGGATTGAGCACTCTTTCGGGTCATCATGCACGCTTTTGGCCCAGAAAAGTTGTTTGCTATTTCATTCTTCTGCCAATCTTGAAAATTAAACGGCCTTAAAAGTCACTATTTGGTAACCGATCATAGGATTTCCGCCCAAGCTTGTTGTCTGTAACTGAGACTCAAGTTACATTTAGACATCGATCTTAATTAGGAAACCTGTCCAATTCCATGAAGCGATTTTCCTGCATTTTTGTTGTCGTTTT
>JAURGV010000127.1 GCA_030833605.1 Rhodothermales bacterium | reverse complement strand
CCGCCCGGCATATTTCCTCATCGCTAACTCAAGAGTTTCGAAGCGCGCTGTTAAGCGTGCTATTCCTTGTATTGGTTGGGTCTTTTTGGCACATCACGCCGACCAGGGTGCATGCCCAAAATCTGCCTGCAACTAGCGAACACGTCATATTCGTAAGTGTTGATGGATTGCGACCGGATGCCATCAGTAACTTGGGTCCAGCAAATCTACCCGCCTTCTACCGTCTGATCAACGAAGGCGCGTCGACCTTGAACGCGCGTAACGATCCCGACTACACCATCACTCTCCCTAATCACACCTCGATGCTGACTGGGCGTTTCGTATCGGGCGCCGCTGGTCACAATTGGACGAAAAACACAGACCCCTCCCTCGGCGAAACCATTCATAGCAACGCAGGAAGGTACGTTACAAGCGTGTTTGACGTGGTTCACAACGAAGGCCTTAAAACAGGATTGTTTGCGACTAAATCCAAGTTTGAAATCTTTTTTACCTCTTGGGATGAATCTCACGGCGACCTTGATCCCGTTTTCCCTGATTATGGACGTTCGAAAATCGATGCAACGGGGTTTGAATCGAGTTCCATGGAGGTCGTAGAAGCATTTATCCAATCGTCAGCTTCGAGATCGCTTAATTTTTCCTTTTTACATCTTTACGATCCAGACCACGTGGGTCACCTTTCTGGATGGGATCCGCAAATCGGATCGGTTTATGCAGTGGCTGTTATGGACGCCGATGCTGCCCTAACGGCGCTTCTTTCGTTTGTAGAAAGCTCGCCCTCGTATCAGGGTAAAACCACCATTATTGTAACCTCAGATCACGGCGGCGTTAAAGCAGTTTATCGAAAGCGGTGGCGTGTTTATTACCACGGGCTCAAGTTCCGCTATACCGATTGATGCGGGCCTTACGCGAAGAGTGAGCATCCGCTCAACTTCGGCGCTCCAAGCCCGCGGCTTCCTCGCCCGCACCCAAGTCGCCGACTCCACCAGCCCCATCATCTACGGATATGACTTGCTCGCAAAAGGCGATTCATCAAAAGACGCGAAAGCCACCAAAACCTCAAAAGCACCTGCGAGCAACACCACCTTCATCGATATTCCCGGCTACTTCAGCCAGTCTCCCGTTTTCAGCGTCAACACCAATGTGGGAGGATACTCAACGCCCGACTGGCTCAAAGACGCAACCTTTAGCGCCGAAGTGCCGCGAACGGTAGTTTCATTCGCAAAAAAAGACCTAAACATGAGCGGTATGTTGCAAAATCCGGGCGAGTTGGAAGGCACCCCAGCCATACTCGATGTACCTGTAGGCGATGGGCACGTAATATTATTCGCCACTCGTCCCGTAAGGCGCTGGAACACCCACGGGAATCACGCGCTGGTTTGGAACGTACTTATGAATTGGAACGATCTCCGCACCGGCTGGCCCAAAAGAAAAAACTAGAACCGGAACCAATCTTCCAATTTTGGCGCTCACTATCTGTACCTATTGCTTTGGTCCCTGCTGCATTACACATTAAGGCATGAACGAAACCTTATAGGGTGACTTTATTTCATATAGTTGGAATGAAATTGTGTGTCGTCGAAGATCCTAGGAGGTCGGAAAACCGAAAAGCTGCCCATTGAATTTTCAAGAGATGCTTTCACGAAAAAGATTTCCGGGCTAAGCCACTTTTCATGATACAATTGAACAATCTAAGTGTTGGAAGATCTATTGTTAGCTGTACTAAAAGTTTATGACCCATCTTTGATTCATTGAAACGAAAACAAGAATGGTTGTGTCACGAACTGAATATGCTTCGCAAGGAGTTCTCGGCAATCAGATTTCCAAGCTTCCTAGGTGTTAAATTAATCTCGGTTCAAAATGCTTTTGATTATCAAAAGACAGCGAACAATGCTAAATTAACTTCCGGTGCTGGAATTGCATTTCAAGACATTCATGTTTCATCCTATGGAACAATAAATCTAAGGTCAGGAATTTTTCTCATAAATATGTCAAATTAATTGAAGAAGGCACTCATCACAGGAATTACAGGGCAAGACGGAGCTTATTTGGCTGAACTACTCCTGGCTAAAGATTACGAGGTTCACGGTGTTAAACGTCGTTCAAGTTCGTTTAATACGTCCAGGATAGATCACCTATACCAAGATCCACACGTTCAAAAACAAAGCTTCTTCTTGCACTACGGAGATTTAACGGATTCGACAAATTTAATCCGAATCATTCAAGAAGTGAAACCCGATGAGATCTATAACCTAGGTGCGCAAAGCCATGTCCAAGTTAGTTTTGATACTCCTGAATACACGGCTAATTCTGACGCAATTGGGGTCCTTCGCATTCTCGAAGCCATTCGGATTCTTGGACGAGAAAATGAAACTAAATTTTATCAGGCTTCCACTTCTGAACTTTTTGGGTTAGTTCAAGAAGTACCTCAGAAAGAAACAACACCCTTTTATCCTAGAAGTCCCTATGGTGTTGCCAAATTGTACGGTTATTGGATCACTGTTAATTATCGTGAAGCCTATAATATGTTTGCCTGTAATGGTATTCTATTTAATCACGAAAGCCCGATTCGAGGAGAGACATTCGTAACTCGAAAAATAACACGCGCAGCAGCCCACATCAGCCTAGGACAACAAGATTGTTTGTACCTCGGAAATATGGATGCGAAGAGGGATTGGGGCCATGCAAAAGACTACGTCCGTGGAATGTGGTTAATGCTTCAACAAGATCAACCTCAAGATTTTGTTCTAGCAACTGGTGAAATGCATTCTGTACGCTCATTTTGTTCGAGTGCTTTTAGTGCAGCAGGTGTCAACCTAGAATGGTCCGGGGAAGGTGTCAATGAAATCGGAGTCGACAAAGCTTCTGGGAAAACCATCATTGCAGTTGATCCAAGATATTTCCGACCTGCAGAGGTTGAACTGCTCGTTGGTGATGCCACTAAAGCAAATACTCAATTAGGATGGTACCCCGAATACACGTTAGATTCTATGATTCAAGAAATGGTTGAATCAGATCTTAAACAAGCTAGATCATGAAAATTGGGATTGTAGGAACAGGATACGTAGGACTTGTAACCGGAACGTGTTTTGCAGAAATGGGATACGATGTGTTATGCATCGACATCGATCCGATTAAAGTAGAGAAGCTTTCCAAGGGAATTCCGACCATATTTGAGACGGGCCTTGAGTTACTCCTCAAGCGTAATATCAAGGAAGGGCGTTTATCGTTTTCAACGAAGCTGGAAGATGCGGCATATTCCTGTAAAGTATTGTTTTTTGCCCTCCCTACCCCACCTGGCGGCGATGGAGCTGCTGATTTATCGTATATCAAAGGTGCAGCGGCCGAATTGGCCACTATTTGGTCAAAATCTGACTTTTCAGAATATTGCGTAGTCGTAAATAAATCAACAGTCCCAGTTGGAACTGCCGATGCCGTTAAATCCATCCTCGAATCCAAGGGACATAAAGCTGGCGTTCATTTTGATGTCGTATCCAACCCTGAGTTTCTTCGAGAAGGCGTAGCCATTGCGGACTTCATGAAGCCTGAACGTATTGTGGTAGGCACAACAAGCCAAAAGGCTGAAGATATTATGCGCTCTATTTACGAACCGTTTGTTCGTCAAGGGAATCCAATTCTCATTATGGATGAACGGTCTTCCGAACTTACCAAATACGCTGCAAACTCCTTTTTAGCTACGAAAATTTCATTCATCAATGAAGTAGCCAATCTGTGTGAAATGGTTGGTGCCAACGTTGACCATGTCCGTCAAGGTATGGGAACGGATAGCCGCATTGGAAATTTGTTCTTATATCCAGGCGTGGGGTTTGGAGGTAGTTGTTTCCCAAAAGATGTTCAAGCGCTATATAGAACGTCCACAGAAAACAACTATGATTTTAAGATTTTGGATGCCGTTCTAACTGTGAACGACCGGCAACGTCATCGCCTCTCCCAAAACATTATCCAGCATTTTGGTGGAAGTCTAAAGGGAAAAATAATCGCGGTTTGGGGCCTTGCCTTTAAAGCCAGGACGGATGATGTCCGCGAAAGTCCTGCTCATTACATAGTTCAGGATTTGGTAGACGCCGGAGCAACTGTAAAGGCTTTCGACCCAGAGGCCATGGATACAACAAAAGCCGTATTTGGAGATCTGATTGAATATGGAATCCAACCATATGAAGTGCTAGAAAACGCTGACGCGTTAGCCATATGTACGGAATGGCATGAATTCAGGCGCCCAGAATTTGAACGTATTAAGACCCTTTTGAATTCCCCTTTGATTTTCGACGGCCGTAATCTTTACAAGCCAGCTAGAATGAAAGAATTAGGCTTTGATTACCACTCTATTGGACGCCCATAGGAGATGTTTATTTGGCCTTAATTCGATCTGCAATGAGCACAATTGTACCTACCATGCTCACAATCGGAAATACGTCTCTCCACTGAAAGCTTTGTTTAAACACAGCTTCGGAGCTAAGCACGTCGCCATCCATTAGCGGTGGGTCTTCTGTGCGAGCTACAATTTCATTTTCCATTTTGGTTTGAAAAATTACAGATCTAGTATTCCCATCTGATCTATGTAATTTCAAATTGACCGTTCTTTTTGAACGATGAGCCCTTTCTCCAATAAGTGGGCCCCCACTTAACGAAACCAATTGACTCATTGTGGTGCCACGAGGAATTTCGTAAAGTCCTGGAAAACGAAAAGCGCCCCAAACGTGCACCTTAATAGTTACATCTCCCTGCTCGGAATAATTATAATATGCTGCTTGGCTTAGCCGGGAACGATCTAGTTCGGTTTGGGCTACCACATAATTTGATCCAACTACCAATAGAATGGCTAGAATCGAACTAAATTTCCCCATCTAAACACTTCCTCATTCATTATTTTTAGCCTGCCTTGTGGGTCAAAATACAAACTATAAGGCCAACAAGTTCTGGATAGAAAGAGTGTTTTGATAAATTCTACTTTGGCTCACACATACAAAGCATTTCAAACCCGAATTCGATGAACAAGTTCAATGGCTGGCCGAGCGTCAGCGAGCCCAAACCCGTTCCCCTGGAGAATGCCGTTGTAAACGGCGGTATGTAAGTCTCCAAAACCGTCCGAAAACTCAAATGCTTCGCCATCTAGTGTTAAAGAGCGCCAAGTAGATTGCTCACGGGCCTCCAGAGGCAAATCAGATGCGTCAACCGAAAGGTGCCACGCCACATCCGCGTTTTCTAAAACCAGTCTTCCTTTCATTCGATTGGCTTCGCTGATTTCAACGCTCGAATGCTGCACCTTCCCAAAAATCCACATCAGCATATCGAAGAAGTGAACCCCAATATTGGTTGCAACGCCGCCCGATTTCGCTGGATCACCTTTCCATGAGATGAAATACCACTTACCACGTGACGTAATGTATTTAAGGTTGACTTGGTGGCGCTTTCCGCCTTTTTCTGCGTCTACTTTTTCTTTGAGTCGAATTACAGATGGGTGGAGCCGAAGCTGAAGCACATTATATATGTGCTGCCCCGTTTCTTCTTCGATCTCTTGAAGCGCATCCACATTCCACGGATTTAATACAAGCGGTTTCTCACAGATGGCATCTGCGCCAGCTCTCAATGCAAATCGGCAATGCGCATCATGTAGATAGTTGGGAGACGCGATACTGACGTAATGCAACCGATGTGCTTCTCCTTGCCGGCGGAGTTTTTCTACGTGCCGATCAAACCGTTCGAACTCCGTGAAAAAGCTAGCATTCGGAGCATATTTGTCCATCACACCTACGGAGTCAAACGGATCCAGCGCAGCTACGAGCCTATTTCCCGTATCTACGATGGCCTTCATATGACGCGGAGCTACATATCCTGCTGCGCCAATCAGACCGAAATTCTTAGGTGTTTGGGTGTGCATTAGTTGGTATTCGGACTTTTCAATTTGTGTGTCAAAAATTCCCCAGCTCCAAGTACTCGAATCCGATCTGACGGGAGCTCAATGCCTCTAAACGCATTTCGTGTATCAATTATGAAGCGGGAGTTATTAGCAATCATTTCGTAATCAAACGCATCGTGGTCGGTCACTAGCACCACCACGTCGTATGATGCAATTTGCTTTGGACCTGCTTCAACAGAACGCATAACAGGATTGCCTGTCACCCACTCCTTTCGAAATTCCGAAGCATGGGGGTCACTAAAATCTACTTTTGCATTGGTTTGCTGCTCCAAAACCTCAATTATCTTGAATGCGGGAGAGTGTCGCAAATCGTCTACGTTCTTCTTGAACGCGGCACCCAAAATCAAAATACTTGGTTTGCCGGGCACAAGAGGACCGCGATCCGCGAGCACACGCTGGATTGCATCCACTACATAAAATGGCATTTCTTCATTCGTACGAGCTGAAAGAGTGATGAAACTCGTTTCGAAATCGTATTTGCGCGCTAACCACGACAGGTAATAGGGATCGATCGGAATGCAATGGCCACCCAAGCCCGGGCCTGGATAAAACGGCATATACCCAAAGGGCTTGGTGGAAGCTGCTTCTACAACTTCCCATAAATTCACCCCACCCATTCGGTCACACAACATGGCCATTTCATTGACTAAGGCAATGTTTACGCTTCGGAAAATGTTCTCTAGCAATTTCTCCATCTCCGCTACCCGCGGCGACGAGACAATTTTAACATTGGGTGTCACTTCAGCTAAGACATCGTGTGCTGCTTGCGAACAAGCTGGCGTTAAACCACCAACCACCACGGGCGTATTGGCGGTGGTCCATTTGGTATTACCGGGGTCTACTCGTTCGGGGCTATAGGCTAAATGAAAATCATCCCCGGCTTTTAACCCTGCCGCCTTCTCTAATAGTGGTCGTACAACTTCTTCCGTAGTCGTCGGAAAAGTAGTACTCTTGAGCACCACCACTTGACCTTTTTTAACAAATGGGCCCAGAGCGGTAGATGCAGAACGAATGGCCGTCAGATCAGGGTCTTTATTTTCTGAAATTGGGGTAGGAACGCAAATAAACACGGCATCAGATTGAGCACAATCCTCAAACGAA
>JAURGV010000126.1 GCA_030833605.1 Rhodothermales bacterium | reverse complement strand
TCCTGTTTTTTCAGTTTTTATGCAAAAAAAGTGGGGCTCGCCATCGGCGAGCCCCACTAATAATCTCAAAAGATCTAAAAAAGGACGTTTTTAGTTCTGCGAACTTGCAAAAGAGTTCAAACCCACCCACACGGATTTGTCGGTGGTTCCTGAAGGTACTCTTTTAATTGTTTTCCGACCTTCCGACGAGGCTAAAAGAGCATCTCGAACCTGCTGTGGCGATGCATCTGGATGCTGCGCTAAATAAAGAGCAACCGATCCAGTTACGTGCGAAGCGGCCATCGACGTCCCACTCATCTCAGAAAACCCATAGCCTGGAGCTAACGAAAACACGTTTTCTCCTGGAGCTAAAATATCCACGAGTGGACCAAAGTTAGAAAACCAGGAAAACGCATCGTTTTTAGCGTAGGACCCAACGGTCAAGGCATCGGCAACGTGAGCTGGAGCGATTGTGGCCGCATCCTTTTCATCGTTTCCAGACGCTACAACTACCGTGATTCCAGCATTAATAACAGACTGAACGGCGTCGTCTAATGCAGTATGGCCTAGGCCTACTTCTACACCTAAACTCAGATTCACAACAGCCGGGCTACTGGGATTCGCCGCTTTCCATTGCAATACGTTTTCAAGTGCGGCAATGACATAGGTATCATCTCCAACACCATTGTCGTCAAAAACTCGGTAGTTGTGGATGCGAGCACCCGGAGCGATCCCGACGGAACCTCTATCGTTATCAATAGCACCAATGATGCCAGCGATGTTGGTACCATGACCATCCACATCGTATGCCGAACTTGACCCTGAAAAATCTCTGGAGTCCACTACATTTAGGTCTGTATTGTTGACTCCGGTGTCAATAATAAATACATCCACGTCAACATCACCGCTTCCGTCACCCGAAACAGTCCAGCTATCGGTGCCCCCAACTTCTTGAACCGACCACGGCACGCGTTGGGTAGATGACATTTTTTTCATGCTCCCCCTCGGAGCTGAAGTTGGGAAAACAGGCTCAACCCATGCAATCGTTTCATCAGCACCCATTTCTGCCATGAACTCGTCTAAATAGTCAGTAGCTACCCAGACAGAGTATCCGTAGAAGGCGTCGGTGAACTCGTACCGATCCACAATTTTATAGCGATCTACAATTTTGTAGCGATCTACAATCTTGTAACGATCCACAATTTTATAACGATCTACAATTTTATAACGATCCACAATCTTGTAGGGATCAATGGCAAAAACAACCGCCGTCATGTCGCCATCTTTACCGGCAGCGCGTACAGCCTGTTCAGCTAAGTGGGTATTCCTAGCCTTTGACAAACCGGCTTCAGGCATTTCAGCGTCATTTTGAACGTTTACCACCTGGTCCATACATCCAGTAAGAACCAGCATCAAAACGACAACGATTGATCGAAACAATCGGTCTAATTGGAGAGGAAATAGCATCATGAAAGTACCCGGAATTAAACTTATTACGTTTTCGTGGCGCCCTTTTTTACGAAGGTCCACGACACACTATGCTCAGTATCGACTAAACTGGGGGCCATCTTAAATGGAATTAAAAACCACTAAACGTTTGCGCTGTAAGCGGTTACAGACAAAACCGATTTCCTTCTTGTCGATTCAGGCTGGATGCCCAGGGATTTGTATAGAGCCCTAGTCGGGCGGAGCGCAACGCAAAACTTTTATTTGACTCCGACCTTCGGTAATCCTCTTTCAAAAAAAGAAGTGCACTAAAAAACGAGGGCCGCCCGACGCAAGTCGGGCGGCCCTGTCTCCTTTAAAAGTCAATCCATTTATTTGAGGGAGCTTACGCCATCCCTTTGAAACACCTTTTCGGTGACCCGTGCGTCGGACGAAAGTTTTCGAGCGACTGGTTTGTCACTCTTTACATCCAGTTCAGAAAACATGGATTTCAATTTCTTCAAAATGGTAGAATTATAGCTTATTGAAGTATCATCGCTCATTTCAAACTGAGTAACCAGTTTTACTTTATTACTTTTCAACTCATCTGAGCAGGAGCCCGTTGGTGTCCAAAATTTAGAACTTTTTTTGCCGTTAGTAGCCGCCGTGTAGTGACGAGAGCCCCATTTTTTGCTCCTCGACACAGCATCTAGATAATCATCATTGTCATCTTCACTTGCACATTCCGGCGTATCGCCTGCGTAAACATCGCCGCTTGGATCAAGCCACTTAGTTTCAACAGCAGCAGCTCCAGAACACGTGTTTGAATTCGATCTGGCATGATGGTATACGCTCATTTCATACAACAATCCTGAATTAGCTCCCAGATTCGTAGCTCCAGCTACATACCCAGAGGCTGACGTATTGATTACTCTAAATGAGAAGGCGCCATTTCGGGTATCCGGCTTGTCCTGAACTTGACTTGGGGATGACATTACCAATGAGCAAAGGGCCGTATATGAAAAACGAAGCGCCTTAATTTGACTTGGATCAACCTTCATTGAAAGTGGTGTCTTCATATCGCCGGTGTATTCGGTCGACCCAATTTTAATCGAATACGTTCCCTGGGTATTGGCCGTGTTGAACGTTTGAATCTCAACTTCCGAAACGTTCACAGGCCCCATTATTTGATCCCAACATAATCCGCCACTTTTGCATCCAGCTTTAAGCACGTCTAAAGTGGTTAGGTTAAATCGATCGTCATACGCATGTTGGTGATACAATTCCCTTGAGCTTTGTGCGCTGCCAAAAACGTCCACATCAAAATGTCCTCCAGCTAAACCTCTGTCATCAGGATCAGCTTTTTGATCGTCAAATTCAGGAGCTGAATCAATACCATCAATAATAAGTGCACCACTAATGGAGGCATCATCTTCCATTTTAAATACCGATCCGTTTCCGGCCATAAATACAAGGCCTGACCAAGACGCGTACTTTTTCATGGTCACACTGCCTTCTACAAACAATACTCCGCTGCCAGAAAAATCTTTGTCCAAAATCGCATCGCCAGCTATCCGTAGTACCACTGGTGAAGACGAACTTCCAGTCGGATTGGACACATTTAATTTGACCATATCTTTGAGCCAAACGTCAGATTTCCACGATTTATTTTTAACAAAAAAGGCATTCGAACCCGTGTAGCTTTGAATTTTTGATCGAAGCAGCGCTATAGCAATCGGGATTTCATCGTGGATTACGTCACCATCGCCATCGACCCCGACTACCTGCTCCGGATTCATCTCGGAAATAAATGCGTCCTGTGTTGCCGACCAAATCGTCCGCATGGCGTGGGCAGACTGCCCACCCGGGTCTATTCCACTAATCGAATAGGCATCTTTTAACGAAACGCTATTGATCGGAGCCGTTATGGAAACTGCGTCCAGTGATTCATTGCCCGATCGAGAAACAGATCCTACGATTTCATATTCATGACCGCCATATTTACCAACAGCAATGACTTCGACCGTACCGCCAGCAGCGTCTGACGCTGTCATGTCGTATTTGGCTTTACCATATTCGAGGTCTTTAGACGACGTTCTATAGCCGTCAAAGTCTCGTTTCACTTGGCCAACTACGACATTATAAGCAGAAACGGCGGCTTCCCTAGCCAATATTTCAGCTTTATAATCTGATTCATTGGTTATCTGGTCAATTTTGTTTTCGCTTTGCACGGCGTACATGGCACTCACAGCGAATGTACTTGCCATTACAAGGATTAATAGGCCTTTTCCCATCACAATAGTCCGGTTTGAGGGTAACGTTAAATCGTTACTTTACAGTATCGGCAGTTTAAATTGTATTCTTAAACCAACGCTCGTTTTGATATCACGCATTTCTACTTTCCGCAAGGAGAAAGGGGTGATTAATAAAATGCCTATACTTCTAAGTTCAAGGGACGCAAAGTGATACCCCAAAAAGTACGATGAAGGTAGGAGTCAGACGGATCGCCATACGGATACACATTTATTGCTCTTATACGCAGCAATCTGGCAGCGCTTGTGGAGCCTGTCTGGGTACCCGTTTCGGTCAACATGGTGATTTCAAAATGCTCTAGAGTGGACGAGCCACCACCCGCCGCAACACCATTCTCAAATCGATTGAATTGGTACATCTGTACCCAACCGTCGTTAAACTCGACTGAATCCTGTTCCGTTAAGGTATAGGTGACTAACATGTCTGCCCCGAGGTCATCCTGACGCCAAAACGAAAAATTGGTGGTCATTCCATCGGAATTGGTAGTTAGGTCTACAATCGCATTTTCGGTTCCATCACCAACCAGCAAAAGTTCATCTTCCAGATAATCCACCATCTTCATAGTGGACATTTTTGCCATGTAAGCAATGGTTTGCTCTGCAGTGGCTTGCTGGGCGCTAAATTGCGTGCTAATAATGAGCAACAAGACAGCTCCAGAAACTAAAACGGCAGATAAATTGTCAAGAATAACTGACATCTGTTAATCACTGAATAGTCTAGAATGTGTGACTAGAGGAAGCAAGAATTTTTCTTGGGTGGCACTTACGGCAACTTCCTTTTGATCGGTTTCGGCTTCGGAAGGAACACCGTCTTCGTCGACAAACTGGACGTTCACGGTAAGCGTAAATGTGATGCTGAAGTCCCCAACCGTGAACGCTCTTTCCATTTCCGCTCCATCCCAATCTTCCAAATCATCATATTCCGTGCCCAGATCGATTAATTCGACCTGCTCCAAAACCACGGCATTAGCCATCAACTCGTACTCCGATTGTATCATATCGTCAAACGATTGGGTACGGGAGGTCAGTTGATTAAATGCGGCGATAGAAGCAATCATCATTGCTAAAAATGCCATTAAGGTCTGAGGCATGGAGGCATGGAGTTATGAAAAGGGTCTTCTTGGGGTCAGTATCGGCAAGAGTCCGGATGGCATTAAGGATCACAAAAATATTCCTGCGAAAAGATTTAAAACGAGACGTGGTTTAGTCGATGCTGTAAGGGACGGTAATTTTTTAAGAGTCGATCGACGGAAGTCGTCCGAATCTTGAAATGTGAGTCACATTCAGCCAAGCGGAGCATTTGAGGGGGTGCTCTGCTTGGCTGTGGCTCACCCGGCTGCGGCCAGACTCTCCGTGGTCCTTTTGGAGCATTTGCAGCATTGCCCAGCTCACAATTATTTCGTAGCCTGCAATCCAACCAATTCGCACGACTATGAAAAGCGGCCTCTCCCTGGCATTTGTTGCTCTGTTACTCTTCCCTTCCAACGGTTCGGCCCAAGTAGCCGAAGTGATTGACCAACGGATGTACGAAATCATTCGGGCTTCTTCTTCCGAGCGAATTGAGGCCGATATTCGAACGTTAGCCGCATTTGGAACCAGGAACACCTTTTCCGACACGCTTTCGACGACACGAGGTATTGGAGCGGCTCGGCGCTGGATTAAAAGCGAATTCGAAGCCATCTCCTCCGCGTGTGGCGGATGCCTTGAAGTCTCGTTTGTTAAATCGTTGGTTGAAAAAGGGTCCAGCTCTAGAGCTTCCGAAGACGTCTGGGTGGTCAACGTCATCGCGATAAAGCGTGGTACCACTCACCCCAATCGATATGTTATGATGAGCGGGGATATCGACTCCCGCAACTCCAATGGATCAGATGGCCTCGGCGACGCGCCTGGCGCGAATGATAACGCTTCAGGCATGGCTGGGACGCTTGAGGCGGCAAGGTTGCTATCGAAGTACTCATTTCCAACCTCCGTCATGTTTATAGGCCTTTCGGGCGAAGAACAAGGCTTATGGGGAGGCCAACACCTCGCCTCCGTGGCTGCGGAACAAGGATGGGACATTGTCGGGGTACTCAACAACGACATGATTGGCAATATCGAAGGCGTCGACGGCGTGATCGACAATTCAACGTTTCGCGTTTTTTCGGAGCCCACACCCGTTACCGAATCCGATTCAGAGAGGGCCCGGCGCCGATTTGAAGGCGGCGAAGTCGATGGCGTTTCTCGCCAATTAGCGCGTTACGTGGACCGCATGACCAACCTCTATTTCACCAATCTGAAGGCCAAAATGATCTATCGCTTAGATCGTTTTGGAAGAGGTGGTCATCATAGGCCATTCAATGATGCAGGATTTCCGGGTGTACGCATCATGGAAACGCACGAAAATTATGTGCGCCAACACCAAGACATTCGCGTAGAGGATGGCATTGCGTACGGAGACGTCATCGAAGGGGTGAATTTTGACTATGCTTCCAAGTTAACAGCCGTAAATGCAGTTGTTCTGGCTGGATTGGCCTGGGCCCCTCCCCAACCTTCGGAGGTCCGCATCGGGGGCGCCGTTCAACCTTCAACGACCCTTCAATGGGACGCCGAAGATGCGAACCTAAAAGGATTCAAGGTTTATTGGAGGGATACGACGGCCCCACAATGGGAAAATTTTCGCTTTGTAAGTCCAGATACCCGGCAAATCACCCTGAATGGAATGGTTATCGACAACTACCTTTTTGGGGTCTCGTCGGTCGGTTCAGACGGAAACGAAAGTGTGGTGGTGTTCCCCTCGGGTCGTTTGCAGCGCTAATTAGACCCGTTTTAACACGATCATAGTTAAATCATCGGATAGAACGGGTGCGTTGTCGGTAAATTCCTTAATCGCCTCATGCACTTCGCTTAGAATTTCTGTTGCCGTTTTGTTTCGTGTTTTAACGAGCAACGGTTCCAATCGCTCTTCTCCCCACTCCTCTCCGTCAGGACTCATGGCTTCGGTTACCCCGTCGGTAAACATGGCCAAAACATCTCCCTCTCCTAGCGTGACGGTACCTGATTCGTAGGGCATTCCAGCTAACACACCGAGTAGCAATCCACCTTTCTCCAAGAGTTCCATCGATCCATCGGCGCGCACCAAGGTGGGAGGATTATGACCGGCATTAACATATTTAAAGGTATTGTCCCGCTTGTCGTAAATACCATGGAAGTAGGTAATAAACTTGTCGTATCCGGTGTTTTCGGTGATCACTCGGTTCATATGAGCGGTCCCCTCCTCCAAATCAATGTCCAATGGAACTAAGATTCGGAGACACGCCTGGAGATTAGACATCAACAAAGACGCA
>JAURGV010000125.1 GCA_030833605.1 Rhodothermales bacterium | reverse complement strand
GTGAAGCTGAGAATACAAGCCAAAAAGCGTATTGTAGACGGCCACATTTTCGGGGATCGGATGAAAAGCTTCGTCTTGCACACCGGTCATGGCTTCCGTGGCCTGTGCAAAGGTGTCGTGACCTCCCGCGGCGCGCCCTGCGGCCACCGATCCAGCCATCGCTGAGCCCAGGGCACAGGTTTGGGCGCTTCGCGATACAAACATGGGACGGTTCATTACATCGGCATAAATCTGGAGTAACATGCGGTTTTTGGCCGCAATACCTCCACAGTTGACCACGCGATCCACCCGAACCCCGTACGATTCAAAGCGCTCCACAATCGTTCTCGCACCAAATGCGGTCGCCTCAACCAATGCACGATAGATTTGTGCAGGATTGGAGTGTGTATTGAGCCCAAGAATAAGTCCAGATAGGCGAGGATCGACCAAAATGGTTCGGTTTCCGTTGTGCCAATCAACGGCCAAGAGTCCACATTGCCCAGGAGCCAGTTTGGCCGCTTCACTAGTGAGCGCTTTGTGGTCCAATTTATCGGGTCGAACCACTTCCACAAACCAGTTAAAAATGTCGCCAACCCCCGCTTGCCCGGCTTCCAAGCCGTAAGAACCCGGAAGCACCGATTCGGGCACGATGCCACACAATCCCGGAATATCCGGTAGCTCTTTGGAAAGCGGCGCGGTCATGATGTCACAGGTGGTCGTCCCCAATATTTTGACCAGGGTTCCTTCCTGAACACCCGAGCCGACCCCTCCAAAATGAGCATCAAACGCGCCAACGGCCACGTTAATGCCAACAGGAAGTCCCAGTTTATGGGCCCATTCATCGGTCAATTGACCAGCCAAGTCACCAATGGAATATGCTCGGTCGGGTAGCGATGCTCGAATTCGAAGCAATTCAGGCTCCAAACGGGACAAAAACTCGGCATCGGGGTAGCCGCCCCATCCGTGGTGGAACATGGCTTTATGCCCCGCCGCACAGATGCATCGCTTTAACACGTCTGGATGTTCTGTCCCTGTAAGTAGCCCCGGTATCCAATCGGCGTGTTCAACCCAGGTATACGCGGCCTGAAACACCTCTGGATCTTCCTCCAAACAATGCCACACCTTTGCCCAAAGCCACTCCGAACTGTATACTTGGCCACATTTTGCCAAGTATTGAGGCCGAATTTCCGATGCTAACGCGGTTATTTTAGCGGCCTCACCATGTGACGTGTGATCTTTCCAGAGCCATGCAAGAGCAGCCAACCGGTTTTCAAATCGCGGGTCGAACGCCAAGGGCACCCCTTGGGCATCCATGGGAATAGGCGTCGAGCCGGTTGTATCGACACCCACGCCAATAATTTTTTCCGGATGAAAATCGGCGGGCGCTTGCTCCAGCGCATCTTGAATCGCGCCTTTTACACACTCGATAAGTCCATCGATATAATCTTTTGGGTGTTGCCGCGCTAAATCGGGCCGATTGGGGTCCAAAATCGTCCCACCGGGCGCGGATGCATACAAGGCAACGGCGGTACCTATTTCGTCACCGTTTTGGGTATCCACAATGAGCGCCCGCACGGAGCTCGTTCCAAAATCTACTCCGATCGCGTACTGCTTACTCATGGTGGTATACCTCCCAATCCAAATACGTCTCGAAGGCTTCTTTTAATACATGAGACACGTTGGCTCGAGTTGCCGCCACATGGTGTTCGAATCCTTCGTTGCAAATGTATTTGAGTAGTTTTTGCAGGTTTTTGACTTCAAAAACACCGTATCCACCGAACGTTTTGAGGGTATCGTCGGTGAAGTGGGCTTCCCCGGTGTAGGCGCGAATTTTTCCGCTTAGATCGTCGGTGGTGACCCTTGCATAAGAGAATGGACCAGCTGCCACCCGGCCCACCATGGTGCCATACGTGTTTTCCTTGCCAACGGAGCCTGCGATAATCTCTTGGTAGTCCATTTGATGGTCCGCAAAAAAGGCTTTTGGCAGATTGGAGCAGTGAAAAACGACGCCTTTGTTGGGATCGTCGCCAAAATTATTATTCCAATCGAGCAATGCGGCAGGTTTTAGCGCCGCCTGTTGAAGCGCAAACATACTGAGCACGCCAGCGATATCGGCTTCACAGGCGCTAGCCATGAGGTCGTTACTCATCATGCTCATACACGTGCACGGCACGACCCCATAAAACTCTTGCAGGGCGGTCCAGCATTGAATCGCGGTGGCGTCTAGCTGTTGGTCGGTCACAAATCGGTCAATCGCGACGGCCAATTTAGCCTGCATGATCAACCGATCTTCGGGAATCCGTTTGGTCTCGGTGTAGGCTCTGATTTCTTCCAGCTTTGCTTTGACGTTGGCATCCGATTCGGTCATAGGCTTGATCCAACCGAGGAGCTCGGATAAATCCAGGGTTTCGACACTAATTCCAGACCGTTCGAGCAGTTTTTCACTGAATCGGACGGTGTTAAACGCAGCGGGCCGCGCTCCAATTTGACCAAATCGGGCGCCTTTTATGGAGCCCACTACGCGACAAACCGCGGCAAAATCAGCCAAATCCCGTTTGAATGCGGACGAAGAAGGGTCCATGGTGTGTTCGGACGTCAGTGAATACCGAATTCCGTACTGCCGCAGGTTATTACACGCCGACATTTTGCCACAAAAGCTATCCCGCCGATACGCAATCGACATTTCCGTAGTGGTGTCCTTAAAGGCGTGAACCAACACCGGAACATCCAAACCGGAAAAGCGCAGGGTGTTAGCGATGGCCCGTTCGTCCCCAAAATTGGGCAGCGTGACCAGCACGCCGTCGATTTCATCGCGGTGGGCTTTAAATAAATCGGCGCATTGCCTCGATTCATTGAGGCTTTCGATGGCGCCGTGCGCGGTATCGGCTTCGGGAATGATAATGGCGTTGATGCCCAGTTCTTTGAGCGTCGCCAAGACCTGCTCTCTTCCAGAAACACATAGGTGTTTGGGGAAAAAGCCCCTATTGCCAACGATGACCCCAAGGGTTACCGGGCGAGTCCGGTTTTCAGAGCGAGAGGATGATCTCATATACTTATCTTTTTTTCGTACTCGACCGAACCACAAGCTCGGCATCCAACAGGATACGTGTGCTGGGTGACTCGACGGATGAATGAATGCGTTCTAAAACAGTTGCGATGGCCTTTCTCCCCATTTCTCGTTTGGGGACACGAACGGTGGTCAAGGGCACGCTCAGGTAGGAGGCGACTTCGATATCGTCAAATCCGACTACAGAAACATCCTCTGGAATGCGTTTTCCTTGGTCTTGAAGTTGTCGCATGGCGCCAATGGCGACCAAATCGTTATAACAAACTAGCGCGGTGCAGAGTGCGCCCTCCAGCTCATCCCGAACGGCGTTGTATCCGTCCTTGAGGGTGGCGCCGGCGTGCACAATGCGCGCGAGCGGAGCCGCGCGCAGCACGCCGGCGCACCGTTCTAACGTATGCTGTGAATAGGCCGGACCGGCCAAGTGCACAATGTGTTGATGGCCCAGTTCTACTAAATGCCTGGTGGCATCGTAGGCGCCCTTTTCGTTGTCAATATCCACGACCGAGGCCTCCGTTTCCCCTTTTTGAAGCCCTTCTAACATTACATACGGAATATTATGGGCTTCGAGATCGGCGAAGTGGGTAAAATCGGACTCTGAATCCACCAAAGGATTGATTATCAGACCGTCTATATCCTTGGCGACCAACACATTAACGGCATCTATCTCTCTCGATAATACCTGCTCCGAGCTCATCACAAGCAGCCGATAATGGTGCTTCCGGGCTTCTTCTTGGGCCCCTACAATAATGTCCGCGAAGTACGGATTGTGAATCTCTTTGATCACCAATCCCAGCGTTTTTTCGCTAGGCGAACCCAACCGCCTACGCGCTGCTTCAATCGGCCTGTAATTAAGGGTATCGATAATATTCAAGATCCGTTTTCGCGTAACGGTTCGTACCGAGTCTCGCCGATTGAGGACAGCCGATACCGTTCCGATGGAAACACCGGCTTTTTCGGCTACATCTTTGATGGTTGTTCGACGCATAAGGGGAGTGTGCAACCGATCTACGATTCGATGCGAAGCGTTCTACAATCAAAAACCCGGCGTACACGGCCCCTTTCTGGCGCTGTGAAACGAAGCCGAACCGACGACTTACCGCTGGTCAAATCGGGAGGTATGTCATATCGCTCGGTAATAAATCGGGATGGCGCACTCTTTTCAGGGGCGGGAGTGGCAATCACGCGACCATCCGCGCTTAATTCAAAGGCTGCTCCTGCCGCATCACCGCTCCAATACGTGCACATGAGTTGATTGGGCCGAGACGCGTCGACCTCTATGTCGAATGCGAACCAACCATTGCGACCTGCCTCTCTAAACTTGCGCCCAAAGGCAACCCCTAATGTGGATTCATTCCCTTCAAACTGATGCTCATCTTCCACTAACATAATGCCGAGCCGAACAGATTCGACGGTCGCTTCATCAATGGCTCGCTGGGCAATTCGGGCGGCTTCGTAGGCTTGATGCTCCTTGGCCCACCCGGCGTCGTCAAACAGGTCCCAATAAATGCTGTACCGTTCGCGATGAATGCGGTAAAAGGGCTTCAATACCACGTCAAACGGCCGACCAGCCCCAACCGTATGGAACGTAAGCGGATCTCCAGCCACGGGTTTTATCCAATCTTCGAGCGGTCCCGGTGAAGTCACAAAAACCGGCACATCAGGGGTGGCATCTTCGATAAACGCGGTGTCGCTATCCGCAAACGGGCCACTGGCGGGCATATTCTGCGTGCCGAGTAAACCACCCAGCACAATCGGGCCGTACATAATGGCCACACGATTCGGATTATCGGGCATTGACTCGAGACGCAACCGCATGGGAAGCTTCAATTCCACCACATCGCCATCCTTAAACGAGCTGTTCAGTTCAATGTAGTTCCCGGGGCGACTGGGTACCGGGATCACTTCCCCATTAAGCGTGATCACCAACGCTTCCTCCGCCCAAGCCGGTTGCCTCAAATGAAGCGTTAGCGCTTTAGGCTCGGGGGTTGAAAATACCAACCGAGTGGTCCCTTCATCCGGAAACTTGGTCTCTTGGCGAATCACAACACCCTGTTCTTTCAATTTCAACTCGCTAGGCGAAAACAGATTAACGTACAGGTTATCGCCGCTGTGAAAATAGATGGCCTCACCGTACTTCACATGATTCTCCATCCCCGAACCTACGCAACACCAAAAAGCGCCTTCTGGAGTGGAATACAGCTTGAAATGGCCCGGTTTGAGCGACATGTAATAGGTAAACATGCCTGTTTCAGGCTCTTGGGAAGCTAAAATGTGGTTGTACAAGGCCCTTTCGTAGTAGTCGGCATACCTCGGCAACGGATCGAGGGTGAACAAATGCCGGGTGAGCCGAAGCATATTGTACGTGTTGCAGGTTTCGGCGGTGGTCGCGTCGAGCCGATCGTTGAGCTTGTTCGGTTCATCCAAAAACTCTCCCATGCTGTTGCCACCAATAACATAGGAGTGGTCTTCTGCCATTTGTTTCCAGAAGAAATCGGCTACCGACTTGAGCGAATCGTCCCCAATAAGCTCATACTGGCGGGCAATGCCTATAATTTTGGGAATCTGGGTGTTGGAATGAAGTCCCGTAAGGTCGGGGATGCCTTCGGCTAACGGATGAAGCACGGCGGTGTCATGGAATTTTCGACTCAGTGCGAGGTAGCGTTCAACTCCCGTCACGCCGTACAAATTGGCCAGCGCCTCGTTCATTCCACCGTATTCACACACCAACATGTTTTGCCAATCGGCCTCGTCCAGCGTCGACGTGATCTCTACCGCCCAATCGGCCAATCGCTTAGCCACGTCAAGGGCTTGGGTGTTGCCGGTATTCCAAAAGGCATCCAATAGCCCCGCAAATTGCTTGTGCAAGGTGTACCAAGGCGCCCAAACGCCATTTAGCCGAAAACCAGACGTCACGATGTCTCGGGCGTGTACTTTTTCCCACAAATCGTCGCCTTTGGGTACCGCGCCCACGTATCCATCCCCACGGTGGTCCTGAACGCGACTCATTTCGGAGACGATATATTCAATGCGGGGCAGAATGTCTTCGTCTCCCGAAGCCGCGTAATACATGGATGTGGCGGACAAATAATGCCCCAAGGTGTGTCCTCCTAAGCCATCGCGCTCCCACCCAGCATATCCTTCCCCTTTGGGCTCGAGCCCCGATTCGGTCATGAAACCATGCAGCAAACGATCCGCATCCAGGGAATACAGATATTCAGCATCCTTTTTCATCGCCGTCAAAAACGGGCCCTCTAGCAGGCGAACATCACCGAGCGCAAATGCCTGAACCTTTGGCTGAATTACGTTTTCGACCTGCGCTCTCGTATTATCCCCTGTCCAAGGCTGCGAAACGGCAACGCCTGGAGCCGTCATCAACCAGCAAAAAAGCCCAATTCCTAACCTTTTGAACGTCCGGGTATAAATGGTACTTTGCGTCATTAGGGAGACCCTTGGGGTGGCTGATTTGGCGAGTTCTGCAGTATATTCAAATTATTGAAACGTTTCAATTTTTCTGAGAATTAAACCTTCTCCCGGAAATCAAAGTAATCGTGGCTTCTACATCTCACACTTTCCGCGACCTCCAGCAACAAGCCTGGGAAGCCAATCAAGCATTAAATCGGGCGGGATTGGTGGTGGCTACCTTTGGGAATGCGAGCGTTTTTTCGCCTTCTGAGGGCGTTTTTGCTATCAAACCTTCCGGAGTCCCTTATACCACGTTGAAAGCCGAGGACATAGTGATCGTTGATGTGGAGGGCCAGGTTGTGAGTGGTTCGTTGCGGCCTTCATCCGATACCCCCACTCATGCCGTTTTATACCGGAATTTTGAAGGCATCCAAAGTATTTGCCACACCCATTCAACCCACGCGGTTGCATGGGCTCAAGCGCTTCGATCGATACCGGTTTACGGCACGACCCATGCCGACCATCTCACGGTTCCGGTTCCCTGCACACCGCTTATGTCTGACGCTCGGATCGATGGGGACTATGAGATTGAAACCGG
>JAURGV010000124.1 GCA_030833605.1 Rhodothermales bacterium | reverse complement strand
AGTGATCCAATTCCGAAATCACTTCTGCGTTCAACGCATTTAGTTTATCCGGACGATTAATGGTGACAAGGGCGATCCCTGAAGAATCGATTTCTACGATAAGAGTTGAATAGGACATGTAGTTGGGGGTCAACGCCAAAAGGGTCAAACCAAAATGACAAACACGGCTAAGCCGTAAAATAAGGATTTAGCTCTTACTCGCGCACGCGGGTTTCCGAAACCTCGGATTCCTCATCGAATGGGCTTTCAAAGGTATCGAGTTCATTTAAAAGGTCGGAAGGATTTCCAAACACTTCTTCGAGCTCTTGGACCGAAGCCTGTGTTTCTTCCACTTCAGACAACAAGGTGTCCAGCTGGAAGGATATCTCCTCCGGATTTCTGAGCGTGAGCGATTGTTCGTGAATGTATTTAATTACATCCTCGATGGTTTCCAGTTGGGCCTCAATGATCTCTAGGTTTTCTTGCCCCTTTTTAGAACGCTCCAGGCGTTGTTCCAAGATTCTAAGCCTTCTGGCTTTGATGGCGCGTACCCTAGGGGAGTCGTCCGCCATGTCTACGCGTAAATCATCTATAGAGCGAACCACTTCGGACTCCGTGCCGGCTTGGGCAGAGTACTCGTAGCGCTCTTTCTGATAAAGCAGTTTTAAGTACGATTCCAGCAAGCCATCAATTTTCTTTAGGTGGGAATCTAACATTCCCTGGGAGGCATAGCTCAACTTCTGGTAGTTACCTCGGATGTCCTTTTCCGTTTTACGCAATTTGGCGTAGAGACGCCTATGGGGCGCTGCGAGGGACTGGAACAACTCTTTTTGAGACGGGGGTTTCGCGTGTTCTTCCGCTCTACGGGACCGAATCGCTTTCCTAAAGCGCTCGCTCCGAGGAAGAGAACCTAAAAATGCCAACTCAACTCCTGCTGTAAAAATAAGCGCGACATCAAAAGGCCAGGTAGCACCGGTCATACTCACACCGAATGCAACTAGCATGGATACAATTAAAAAGGTCAGATTCCACGGATGCAGAAACGCCTCTTTTGTGTAGTTGATATCCAGGTTGCTATTTTTCAATGATGTAGTACGCTTTGCCAGTCTAAAATCCTAAATAGGATGCTTCTAAGTTGTTGAATCCTGTATAACGGAATAACCGACTATGGTTTCATTTTGCCGATGGTCTTTTCCGGCAAATTGGAGGATGTAGTTGGTTTCGGTTTTTCATTGATGGGCGTTCGTCCTTTCGAAGGGACGGAAGCCTCCGTGAAAGTTTCTCGCGAAGAGGATGCGTTCGATGCTGTTGAATCTCCAAACTTGGCGGATTCACCAGAAAGATTTCCGTCTTCCATTTTCATCTGGCGAACAAGCTCCTGCGCCCTTGCCTTACGAAACACCTCCTGATCCTGCTCCAACTGTGCTGCATCTTGGGCTTCCGTTATGCGATCGTCGCTATCGACCGAATCCAAAGCCACTTCCATACGCGCTTCGTTCTGGAGGGTACCCATTTGCAGGCGCTCCACCATTTCCTGATTTTCATCAAACAAATGATTCATCCCCGAAGCCATATCGGTAACCGCACGAGTTACCGCGGCTTTTCGCGAAGCCTGATGATGAGCCTGTTTAATCTCACGCAGCTTACGCAAGTGGGCCTTCTCAGCTTCTTTAAACCTTTCGTATTCTTCCGGAGTCATGCTATTGGGTAATTTATCGGACGCTAGTTCTGAGAACGCTGTTTTCCAATGGTTTTCGCACCAGACTCAGCTTCTTGTTCAGATATATCCAATTCAGGTTCAGATGCAGAGCCACTAGAATCGCCAATACCCATTTCTAATTTGAACTGCTTCACTACTTCTGAAGCTCTAATTTTTTGAGCATCTTCTTCAATTTTGAGGCCTTCGGTATCGACGGAATCTAGCGCCATCTCCATACGCGCTTCGTTGCGAGCCGTTTGCTCTTGCAAACGGTTCAGCATCTCGTCGTGTGTAGAATCAATGCCATTAACTTCAAAGGCCTCCAAAGTATCAGCAACTTTGGCTTGCCATTTGGCACGTTCATGGGCACGTAATGCTTCTTTAGCCTCAGCAATTTTGCGCTCTTTTTCGCGCATGAAAGCTTTTTTAACCTGAAGGGCCTTGTCGTATGCCAACGAGGCATATTTCAACTGATCTTTGGTCGACGCAATATTGTCCCGCACCGACTCGAGGCGCATGGCATATCGCTCGGCGATATCGTCCCGATTGGCTTGGATTCCGGCTTTGATCTTCGCCGTCAAATCCGCTAATTCATTTTCATATTTGCGGACTTCTTTTTGCAGCATCATCACGTTGGCCTTAACCGACGCGATGTTCTCATTCATCTTCGGAACTTGATCGTTCAATTCCCGAATATTTTGCTCAAGGATCAATTTTGGATCTTCAAGTGCCGAGATGGCACCGCCAAAAATTGATTTAATCAGTCGAGTAAATCGTGTCCAGATCGACATGTCTTTCTAAAGTATTGTGTTAACGGGAGTCGTTATCCTTGCCATACATATTGTCAGAATATAATGATGAAGTAGTATCAATCATCGAAATACTGACTATTAGGACACGAATTAGACTCATATGTGACGCAAAGCAGACCAATTTGGACGAATTACCCCCCAGTTGGTTCGGCTTCCTACGTAAAGGTTGCGCTATGGATTCACCCACACCCCACTAGAATAACGATCTTTTATTCTAGAAGGTATTTTTTTGATGTCCTCGTCGAATTCAAAAGCCGATAGGATCCTTTTCGAAACGCTTTCAAAGGGTTCAGAACTGGTGGCTTGAAGAACGGCCAGCGGATCTCCCACGGCTACTTGATCGCCCGCTTTGACATGAAGCCAAATTCCGGCAATCGGGTCGACTATATCTTCTTTTTTCATTCTCCCGGCCCCCAACGCAACAGCCATTTTCCCGATTATGCGTGCATCAACACGGCTAATTCGGCCTGCTTGTGTCGCTAAGATGGAAAGTGTCTGCTTTGCCGAGTCCCGTTGCGTCGGATTGTTTATGGCGTCTAACGATCCCCCTTGCGCAGCCACCAACGCTCGAAATTTAGCCCATGCCGCTCCTGACACCACCGCTTCTTGGGCCATTTTCATCCCTTGCTGTATGGTTGGAGTTTTGCCGCCCAGTACAATCATTTCAGCCGCTAATGCTAGCGTGACTTCCATAACATCGTCGGGACCTTCGCCCTGTAGGCAGGCAATGGATTCCTGTATTTCGGGCCAATTGCCAATACCTCGTCCTAGCGGTTGGTCCATATCCGTTAGTAAGGCTACCGTTTTTTTTCCAAATCGTTCGGCTAGATCTGCGAGCGTTTCAGCCAGCTGCCGAGCCTTCGTTTCATCGGACATAAAGGAGCCCGAACCGAACTTGACATCCAAAACCAAAGCGTCAATTCCTTCAGCCAATTTCTTGGATAAGATGGACGCTGCGATGAACGGAATAAATTCGACGGTTGCCGTGACATCCCTCAACGCATATAATTTTTTGTCGGCGGGGGCTATGTCCTCGGTCTGGCCAATCATCACTAAGCCAATGTCCGCCAGCTGGTTACGGTAAGATTCGATGTCCATCTGGGTCGAAAATCCAGGAATCGACTCCAGTTTGTCGAGAGTGCCACCGGTGTGACCCAATCCCCTTCCGGAGATCATCGGGACTGGAACGCCGCAACTGGCTACAATCGGGGCAAGAATGATCGACATCTTGTCGCCAACACCGCCGGTAGAGTGTTTGTCGACTTTTAACCCCGGTATATTGTGCAAGTCAAGCACCCGACCGGAGTGCAACATGGTCCGAGTGAGGTGGACCATTTCATTTTCATCCATCCCATTTAGGAATGAGGCCATCAAGAGCGCAGATGCCTGGTAATCGGGAACCGTTCCGGCCGTGTATCCGCTGATAAATCCTTCGATTTCTTGTTGGGATAGGGCACCTTTTTCTCGCTTTTTGAGAATCAGGTCAATCATGTTGAAGGAAGAGGAGTCCATGGGTGCCCAGTTTTGACGTTATCTATAGTATACGTCACGCAAAAATAATTATAGACCGGATTTGGACGTTCGAGATTTAGGGTAAAAAAGAAGGGCGGGCCGCTGAAAGCGGCCCGCCCAATCAAATTTCGAACTCGTTGCAGACATCGGAATAGCCTAAATAGGCTACACAAAATGCCTCTGCATGCTATGGGGTCTTAAAGAAGCCCTTGGCTGATCACGAAAACCAACCGAAGAATGCAGTTTAAATCGAATTACTCAGCCGCTTCTGTAGCGTCTGCTGCTTTAGCACCGTAACGACGCTTAAACTTCTCAACACGACCAGCTGTATCAACAAACTGACGTTTTCCGGTGTAAAACGGGTGGTTGGTTGAATCAACCTCAGAGGAATACGTGTCGCCTTTCATGGTTGAATGGGTGGTAAACACCGTACCATCAGCCAGGCTGACTGTAATTTTGTGGTAATCTGGATGGATATCCTTTTTCATAGCTCTTGCGCCGCGCGAGGCGGGTGGAATTTCAATCTTCAATCGGACAGGCCATATTGACCTGCTTGGATAGCGGGGAGCCGGGAAATATACAACATTTTCCAAACGATACCAACGTTTACAAAGGATTCACACTTGTGCGCACTTTTACAGGGGCGCCATGCGGCGTCCGATAGGGTAAAAGTTGGGTCCATCGCGTGATTACGCGACCGAGCCAGTCTTTAGTGGACTTCCCACGTATCGCCTTCAGAAAGCAGTTTTTCCAACGAGCCTTTTCCGGACTTCTCGATAACCGCTTGAACTTGCTTATGGAGCAAATCGTCGTAGCTAGGGCGATCTTCTCGATAAAACACGCCAAAAGGTTGAGGCAAATCGGGACGCCAATACACCCTCGACATAATGCCAGCTAAATCCCTCGACGTTTCGTCGTACACCAAGCAATCATCGATTCCCCAATTCCCATTTTCCAAATCAATGGATTCGAGTCGGAAGCCATTTAAACGAAGCCCTTTCGTTCCACCTGCATAAACCAATGGTTTTTGGTGTTCGAAGAAAATGGCCCGCTCGTTTTTGGTTTCTTTCTCAGTAAACTGGAAAAAAGCTCCGTCGTTAAAAATATTACAGTTTTGGTAGACCTCGACAAAACCAGTTCCCCGATAATCGTGCGCCTGTTGAAGCATGTCTTTCATATGCTTCGGGTCCCGGTCCATGGTTCGAGCGACAAACGAAGCTTCCGCTCCTAAAACCAATGCGATGGGATTAAAAGGATGGTCTAGCGAGCCGAATGGCGTTGATTTCGTAACCTTGCCAACTTCTGATGTCGGACTGTACTGCCCTTTGGTGAGGCCGTAAATCTGATTATTGAACATGATGATCTGCACATTCACATTTCTTCTCATAATGTGAATGATATGATTTCCCCCAATAGACAGGCTGTCCCCATCCCCGGTGATCATCCAAACGTCAAGGTCCGGCCTCGCTGATTTGAGTCCGGTCACAATCGTAGGTGCACGGCCGTGAATCGAGTGCATTCCATACGTGTTCATGTAGTACGGGAAGCGGCTGGAACAGCCAATACCTGAAATAAAGACCACATTCTCACGCGGTACGTTTAGTTCGGGCATAAGGCGCTGCACAGTCGCCAAAATGGAGTAATCCCCACAGCCGGGACACCAACGAACGTCTTGATCAGACGAAAAATCGGCGCGCGTGGCTTTGCTGGATCCATCACCACCCACGGGCAACGCACCGGGTTTTCCGGGCGATTTAGGTCCTGGAGGCAGAGTAGGTTTACTTCCTTTAGCCATTCCTGGCGGCAATGTGGGCTTTTTCGTGCCACCTGCGGGCGGCAATGTGGGCTTCTTCCCCATTCCCGGAGGCAATGTGGGCTTTTTCGTGCCACCTGTAGGTGGCAACGTCGGCTTTTTTGGTTTATCGTCGGACATAGTATTGTTAATCTACCATCTCGGCAATTTTAGCGGCAATATCAGAAGGCCCAAATGGACGTCCTTGGATTTTATTCATGGCAACCATGGGAAGTAAAAATTCGCTGCGAAGCACTTTCACCAATTGACCATTGTTCAATTCAGGAACTAGGTGCTTTTTGAAACGGCTCAATACCTCTCCCAAATCTTTGGGAAGCGGATTCAAAAACCGAAGATGAATACTAGCTACTTTTTTACCAGCTGCTAAAGACCGTGCTACTCCGGCTTCAATCGCTCCTCTGGTTGAACCCCAACCAATAATCAGCAAATCCGCATCGGGGTCGCCGTAAATTTCAATAGGTGGTATTTCCGCCTGGATGCGTTGCACTTTTTCGGCACGAATTTTAACCATGAACTCATGGTTATCGGCCTCATAGTTGACGTTTCCGGATCCATCTTGTTTTTCCAGTCCACCAACTCGGTGCTCTAAGCCTGCCGTTCCAGGTTTCGCCCAAGGCCGCGCCAATGTCGTTTTATCCCGGAGGTAAGGCCAAAATACCGGTTGATCATCAACGACATGATTCGGTTTGTCGGCATATTTAACTTCAAACGGCTTCAAATCGTCGGGATTTGGAATGAGCCACGGCTCTGATCCGTTGGCCAAATAGCCGTCCGACAACAACAAAACGGGCGTCATGTATTTGACGGCAATTCGACACGCTTCATAGGCGGTAATAAAACAGTCACCCGGAGTGCTCGCTGCGATGATGGGAATCGGGGCGTCGCCATTTCTTCCGTACATCGCTTGCATCAAATCAGATTGCTCCGTTTTGGTAGGCAAACCCGTTGAAGGACCACCACGCTGCACGTTCACAATCACAAGGGGAAGCTCAATAATGTGAGCCAAGCCCATGGCTTCGCCTTTTAGCGCGATTCCAGGTCCTGACGTCCCTGTAATCGCCAACGAACCGCCAAAAGACGCTCCAATGGCAACGCCAATAGCCGCTATTTCGTCTTCTGCCTGAATCGTAATCACATTGTGATTTTTGTATCGGCTTAATGTGTGCAGGATATCAGAGGCAGGGGTAATGGGATACGAGCCATACACCGTAGGCATTCCGCTTTTGTTAGCCGCTGCAAC
>JAURGV010000123.1 GCA_030833605.1 Rhodothermales bacterium | reverse complement strand
TCTTAGGCTTGGCCGTCCAGGGGTAAATATCATTGCGTGTCCGACGTGCGGCCGGCTTACCGGAGACCTCTTCAGCATTGTTGAAGAAGTGGAGACAGCGATCAAAGCTCGCAAATTCGACAAAGATCTTAACGTTGCTCTTATGGGGTGCGCGGTAAATGGTCCCGGTGAAGCAGCTGGCGCCGACTTGGGCGTATCTCTTGGCCGCGGTAGAGCACACCTATTCAAAAAAGGCGAGATCCTACGCACCGTCCCCGAAGACGAAATCGTATCTGCAGTACTAGAAGCGATCGAGGAGTGGTAGGTCCTCTTGTTTAGACTTTCGATTTCAATAAGAAAGGCCTGGATTTTAAAAAAAATCCAGGCCTTTTTATCAAATCTATAGGTCACTAGTTGTGGGAGTCGCCACTTACGTTGTGGGAGTCGCCACTTACGTTGTGGGAGTCGCCACTTACGTTGTGGGAGTCGCCACTTAGTTTATAGGAGGATTGGTCAGACTGAGAACCTACCAAAGAGTCTGGATTGCAGCCTGCAAGCGAGAATGCCGCAATTATAACCAGATATGTAAATGTTGTTTTCATTGAACCTACGATATTGCGGTTTTATGCTCAAATATGAGAATGAGAAAATTGCTCTCACACAGCTAAACGCAAAACCGAGGTTGTTTACGACATTAGTTCTTTACTTTAATTAGCACCATTCGATACTGCTATTGCAATGGTTTGAAATAAAATGGCAGATATGGATAAGGTTGGAGTCCGATTTGGAAGTAGTAATGCTTACAAGATTATTCTTGTAATGGCTCTTTATTGGCTATTTCCAGTCGTTTCAAAGGGTCAGTTGTCAAATGAATCTCTCAATATCGAGATGCGACTGACCCATTATTCATCAGAAAGATATCCACTTTCTAATCAAATATGGGCTGTTGAGGAATCTGAATTAGGCTGGGTTTTCATTGCAGAGCAAACTGGAATAAGGGTATTCCGAGGAACAGATTGGAGACTTATCAAAACTAAAAAAAGCACGACTGTTCGCTCATTGAAGATTGTAGAAGGGCTTGCGGAAGACGCGGGGTTTAAAGTGTTTTATGGTGCCCAAGGTGAATTTGGATACATCGAAATAGGCCAATTTGGAGCATTCCAGCTTAAATCCTTGGTGAATGAGAAATCTGTACCTGACTCAATTCGGATAGGTAATATTTGGTCATGCGCAGAGCCCATAAAGCTGCGAAAGAGCAAGCCGAGGAGTTGGAGCGCAATAAGGTGGTCGTTAAAAAGCTTCAGGAAGCAAATGATCGTCTATTGCAGGCCAACAAGCTTAAGGATGAGTTTCTCGCAACGACTTCGCATGAGTTGAGAACGCCGCTCATAGCCATTACAGAAGTATTGAAGGAAGAAATTCCCAAAGAGGCGGAATACCGGGAATTCTTGGACATCATTGAGGACAGCGGCTTGCGCTTGATGGACACACTAAACTCCTTACTGGATTTGGCAAAAATTCGGGCCGGGATTGTCGAAATCACCCTGGAAAAGGTCAATTTATACGAGCAGAGTATTGCAGAGGTCTCCAAATTCCAGAAAATGGCTACTCTGAAAGGGCTCGAATTGAAAGTTGTTCAACCCAGTGCTGATTTAATTGTTGAAGCAGACGTCCATGCTTTAAGTCGTATTTTCTACAATTTATTGAGCAACGCCGTCAAGTTCACGAATCGAGGATCCGTCCAGATCAGCTTTGAAGCGCATGCCGAAAAAGTGATTATGAACGTGACGGACACGGGGATTGGTATCGATGAACAATTTCTTCCGGATCTGTTTGATGCGTTTATTCAGGAATCCGATGGCCTTTCTCGTTCGCACGAAGGTACCGGCTTAGGGTTGGCTATTTGCGCAGGACTTGCGATTCTGATGAATGCTGGAATTTCCGTAAAAAGCTCTAAAGGACAAGGAAGCACGTTTTGCGTTGAGCTTCCAAGGGTTGTGGAGGCAAGAGAAGATCGATCTGCAGTAGCTCCGGGCCGTCCGGTACGAGCACTCGGTATGGGTCAAGGAAAGTCAGCCTAACACCCAAACAGCTACCCGATTTAATTAAACGTTGGGGATTGTGGCCGTAGCGTGGTAAATTTGCCGTTCGATTTCGACTCGAACCCAATCTGAGAAACCTCGATGTTTCCAAAACGCATCGAGCCATTTCTGCCACCCCAATCTTCGTCCAAATTCGATGGTTCGCATCCTTCGTGCGATTAGTTTTTTGACCCTAATGATCGCTTATTGCGCGGACATGGTATGGCGGGGCGCGCGAATGTCTCCTCACGATCGAATGAAATTCATCGCCTCGAGACAGCGCGTAGGATGTAAAGTACTTACGAAAGGCTTGCGGATATCGTCGGAGGTTGTTGGATCTCTTCCAACCGATAAGGCCTTTTTGATTGTGTCCAACCACATCGGGACGCTTGATCCATGGATTTTAGCCAGCAATTTCGACGTTGCCTTTGTCGCCAAGTCGGAGATGGGCACATGGCCGGTCATAGGCTGGGTGTGTAAAGCAGTGGGTATCATTTTCGCGCATCGCAAAAACGTCATGAAAACGGCGAGTACGGTAGACGAAATCCGCGAGCGAATGCGAGCGGACGTTGCCGTTTTGGTGTTTCCCGAAGGGACAACATCAAACGGCGCAGAAATTCTTCCGTTCAAAACCGGTGGCTTTGAAGCGGTCGCCGATATGGAAGATGGTTTTGTGGTGCCCATTTACTTTCATGTTAGGCGCATCAAGAACCAAATCGTCAATACCGATTCGAGACAGGTCGTCACATGGTCGAGCCCCCAAACGATGCTTTCTAACATTTGGCAGGTGTTAGGCTTGGGTAAACTTCATTTTGTCATCCGAATTGGAGAGCCTATTTCTTCCGTAAATCAAGATCGTAAACAGCTGGCTCGCACTTCGCAAGCGGCCGTTGAGGCGCTTAAGGGTATGGAAGAAATGGAGTTGGGGGCAGCCACAGCGTAAAGAGGAACAGGATGGGCTTGGGTTGGCGGTGGAAATGTTGAACGACTTTTGGGTTGAAAGGGCTTCTGCGTTCAAAGGAGTCCCGCCACGAAAGAAACCCCGCCACTAAACAAATCCCCCCTGAAACGAATCCACGTTATTGGGGTTAGTTGTGAAGAAATATGGGGCGCAGGAATGTCGATGCGAAAGACTGCGCCCTTAAACGTTCAAACGGTTAGCAAAACCATTTTGGGAAATCGAACAGAAAAATCTACGCTCGTTACCATCGGCCTACTTTTGGTCGGGCTTTTTGTAGGCATTTTGGCTACGCTTTGGATTTTCAGCGGGCCGAATGGCGGGCTAAATCGGCCGGAATCTGTTAGTCGAGTCGAATTAGGGTCAGGTCAAGGTCAAGGAACGGTGCCGCTTTCCGCTTCCGAAGTCCCGACCGCGTATCTCGACGCGTTGTCGCTCAACGAAGTATTTAAAGATGTCTCCAGACGGGTAACCCCAGCTGTGGTCTTTATTGAAGTCGTGTCGAATGGACCGACATCTGTATTTGAACAATTTAGTGGCAACGGTGGGCGCCCGATGACCCAGAGTTTGGGCAGCGGGGTTATCATTAGCGACCAAGGATATATTGTCACGAACAATCACGTGATCGATGAAGCCACGGACATTCATGTTACGTTGGGCGACAAAAGACAGTTCAGTGCCGAAGTAGTAGGCACGGATCCAACCACCGACCTGGCCGTCATCAAAATTAATCCGGTGCAGCCTATTCCCGTGATTGCTCTCGGAGATGCGCTAAGTATTGAAGTCGGCGAATGGGTTTTGGCGGTTGGAAATCCTTTTAGACTTACGTCTACCGTTACGGCGGGCATCGTAAGTGCATTGGGTCGACAGGTTAACGTGATCGATAGCCAGCTCGGCATTGAGAGTTTTATACAGACCGATGCCGCCATTAATCCGGGGAATTCGGGCGGTGCCCTGGTGAATCTTCGGGGTGAATTGGTGGGCATCGCTACGGCTATTGCTACCGAAACAGGATCCTACGAAGGGTATGGATTTGCAGTACCCGTGGATTTGATGGAGCATGTAGTAGGCGATTTAATACGGTTTGGAGAGGTGCGCAGGGGCTATCTCGGCGTATCTATCGGACCTATGTCGGCCGCTGAGGCCAAGCGAATTGGATTGGGCAACGCGCGCGGCGTTATTCTTCAGTCTGTCCAAAAAGGGTTGTCGGGCGATTTAGCGGGTCTGAAAGATGGAGACGTATTGCTGAGCATCAACGGACGTGAAATGACCGAGCCGAATGAATTGCAAAGCGCGATTGCGTTGTTCTCGCCAGGGGACAAGGTGCCCGTCGAAATCTGGCGAAATGGAGAGATGAAGCAATTCACCGTTATTCTGAAAGGACGGGAAGATCCAGGCTATGCCAATTGGTTCGCTGAAATGGATCGGCCGAATGAACCCCGGATGCCGGTTGAACCGGATCTGCCGCGCGAAGCGATTGCACTTTTCGATCAGTGGGGCGTTGGTATTGCCGATTTGGTGGGCCGACAACGCCAAGAATACCAGGTCGCACACGGCGTATATATTGCCGTGGTGGTCAAAGATGGGCCATTTTCGGATGCAGGTCTTTCTAGAGGGATGATTATCACCCACTTTAATGACAGTCCAGTATTCAATGTGGCTGCAGCGCGCATGGTGCTCAGTAGCGCTGAAGAAGTGCTTATTCAGGCGATTCGACCTGATGGTACGATCGTGTTTTTTGAAGTCAATACAGACGAATAGCCTCTCATGATTCGATATTTAACGGCGGGTGAGTCGCACGGAGAGGCCTTAATCGGCATAGTTGAAGGGGTCCCAGCGGGCGTTTCATTGACGGCTGAAGATATTAATGTCCATTTGGCGCGTCGATGGATGGGTTTTGGACGCGGTGGTCGCGCTAAATTCGAACAGGATCTGGTTCATATTTACTCAGGAATCCGGTTTTCGAAGACCATGGGCAGCCCGATCGCGCTACGGCTCGACAATGCCGCGTACCAGCAGGATAAGTCGGGATGGCCCGAAGTGATGGCTATCGGTGGGAGCGGAGATGGGATTGAGAAAATTACGTTGCCTAGACCGGGTCATGCGGACCTAACGGGGACGCAGAAATACGGATTTGATGATATTCGTCCGGTGATTGATCGGTCCAGTGCGCGCGAGACCGCCATGCGGGTCGCGTGTTGTTCGATTGCCCGGGCTTTTTTGGAAGAATTGGGCATTCAGGTGGGGAGCCACGTGGTGCGAATTGGCGAAGTCGGGTATGATGGGCCAATGGCGTATCGGGATCGGTTGGAATCGTTGATGGGCAGGGGCCCTGGCTCGGGTGCTGGCTCCGGTGTTGGGGCCGGCGCGAACAAAGGTGCAAACGTTGGCGCCAATGCGATCAATGACGCGGCCGACCTCAATGAAGTGCGCATGTTAGACGAAGCCTTGTCAGCCCGATGCATTGAACACATTAAAGAAGTGAAGAAAGAAGGCGACAGCCTGGGTGGTGTGTACGAAGTCGTAGTCACTGGGGTGCCTGTTGGCCTTGGTTCATACGCTCAGTGGGATCGAAAATTAGATGCTCGGTTAGGCCATGCTATTCTTTCGATTCAAGCCCAAAAAGGTGTTGAGATTGGGGACGGGATTGCGGCGGCTGCGGATAGAGGTTCGCAAGTACACGACCCGATTATGTCCCAGCATGGCACATTCCCTAGAACGCAAAACCGGGCTGGTGGAATAGAAGGGGGGATGTCGAACGGTATGCCCATTATTGTTCGTGGGTACATGAAGCCCATTCCAACCCTCATTAAGCCATTAGGAACGGCCGATATCGTAACTGGCGAACAACAGCCTACTCGGTATGAGCGCAGTGATGTGACTAGCGTTCCTGCGGCATCAACCGTTGCAGAAGCCGTCGTGGCCATGGAAATCGCCAATGCGCTGTTGGAGAAGTTCGGCGGTGATAGTCTGGATGAAATCCGCGAAAGGCTGCGATAAGAAGGAAAAACCCGGGAAAACGGCCGTCAGCCGTACTTGCGGTATTGATGTCTGCCTTTTTGGGGTTTAATCCGAAAAAAGGTTTGTTAAGGGCTGGTGATGATCCACACGATCAACTATTTTCGAAATAGGAATTGTGTGAGTCGGGTCGGTTGAAGGGGAAGGCACGCTAAGCGTGAACCAAAATTCCAAAAAATGCTTCGTCGACCCCATCTTTTTTTACATCTTCAGCGCAAATAAATCGAATTGTCTCGTTTAGTAGAAATAGTTAAAGCCCGCATTAATCATGGCAAACTATTCAAGACCGATACAGACAATCTGATGCTAAATCGTCCTTCAATTCCTTCCTATCATCAGAATGGGTTGCCCTCCGGCGATGGACAGGCTTCAATGCCTAAACCAACCTTGGCACCATTCATTCCGAATTACTCTGGTGATGGACACGGGAAACCCGTTAATTCTGGGGATGGACGAGGATCTGTTCAAGTAGAACCCATGCCGATTTGGTCGGATGGTGGCAGACACGATGTGTTGAATCCGATGATGCCAACGTGGGGCGCCTCCAATGGAGGTTTTTCCAGACAAGCCGTCGCTCAACATGCGATGCCGCAGGCAGCCTCTCCCTCTATGGCCACAGACCAAACCCTGAAAAACGTCCAGGTCCCTCTTTCTGACGAGTTGTTTATGAACGTAAACGTTCCAGCTCCAGAACAAACCGTGGACATTCGCACCAAAGGCCAAAAATCTTCCGGAACGTGGAAGCTGATTGCGCTGGTTGTTGTGTTTTTGGTTTGGGTTTCGACCGCTAGTACGCTGCTGTTCTTGTACATGGATCGGTATTTGTTTCCTTAGACCGGTTGGGCCTTTTTTAGGCTGCCGATTCTTGTTTAATATCCCAGCCAGGGAATACAAGAACTGCTGGGTGTACTTTTAGCGCTCTTGCCATCACTTTCGCACGTTCCACGCCTAGATTCACTCGATTATTCTCAATCGCTGAAATGGTAGATTGTGGAATTCCTGTCCGCTCGGCCAAATCCGTCTGACTTAATTCTTGAAGCTCG
>JAURGV010000122.1 GCA_030833605.1 Rhodothermales bacterium | reverse complement strand
GACTTCGATGATTTCGCCACCGGCTTCCGAAATGTATGCAGTAACTCGAGAAACGAGTTCTTTAACCTGCTCATCGGAAATAACCGAATTGACGATGTACGATAACTCGTACGTGTTTTGTGGTGTAGCCATTGATCCCCTTGGAAAATTGATGGGCTATGCCCCGCGAAACACGTTCCATTTGAACGTAACCACGGAACAGGGATTGTACAGAACAGCAAAATAAGGAATCTTGAAACCAAAACCACACCCTCGATCGACATTCGTCGAATCTGCACAGGAATGAAGGCTTTTGACGGGCTAGGTGACTACAAATTCGCCAATCGATCGGCATTTTCGGAGGTTCGAAGAGCACGGACAATCTCGTCCAGGTCCCCGTTCATCACCTTTTCCAACGCGTGATTTTTTTCATCGCCTTCGAGCCTATGATCCGTAACTCGACCTTGAGGCCAGTTGTAGGTCCGTATTTTTGCGCTTCTTTCGCCGGTAGAAACCTGGGATTTCCTGGCCTCGCTTCGCTCGGCCTCTATTTTGGCCAATTCCAAATCGTACAACCTAGACCTAAGCACCCGCATGGCTTTGTCTTTGTTCTTTAGTTGGCTTTTTTCATCCTGACAGGTTACCACTAAGCCCGTGGGAAGGTGGGTAATTCGAACGGCAGAGTCCGTGGTATTCACACTTTGACCACCCGGTCCACTACTCCGATACACATCGATCTTGAGATCGTTTTGGTGTACTTCCACGTCGACATCTTCCGCTTCAGGAAGCACAGCTACCGTCGCCGCCGACGTGTGAATGCGTCCGCTGGATTCGGTTTCAGGGACGCGTTGCACGCGATGCACACCGCTCTCATACTTCATCGTACCAAATGCATCGGCGCCGCTAACGCTAAAAACAATCTCTTTGAATCCGCCTTTGGTCCCCAAAGACGTATTCATCAAGTCCACTTTCCAGCCTTTTATCTCAGCTACTTTGTTGTAAAGCCGGTACAAATCACCTGCGAAAAGAGCCGCTTCGTCGCCACCCGTTCCAGCCCGGATTTCAATGATACAATCCTTGGTGTCTTCCGGATCTTTAGGAATCAACATCAAGCGAAGATCTTCCTCCTTTTTGGGGAATCCGCTTTCCAATTCTTCCAACTCCATTTCAGCCATTTCCACCAAATCGGGATCGGATTCCGTTCGGAGCATGCCGCGGAGATCCTGAATTTCAGCCGCTTGGCTGCGGTATTCCTGGATGCGATCGACAATGGTTTTAAGGGAAGTGTGCTCGCGTCCCAACACAGCCATTTTTTTTGGATCTGTTGCGACAGAAGGGTCGGACATTTCAACTGTAATGTCCTTAAACCGCTTTTCAAGACCGTCCAGAATGTCCGGATTTATCATAGTACTAAAGGGATGAAAGAGTGGGCGGATGTACGCCGGCTTCATGGATAGGTTCAAGAAACGGAAAGGAATGTCTACACCTGAGACAACAATTCGCAGTCTGAGTCTCACTTCTGAAAAAAAGGTGCTGGTTCAGAACGCAAATTGAGAAAAACCCCTCGTATTTAAACCTGTGTGTTATATGGCACGCTTTGTGCAACTCGCAGATTGACCGAGATATCTCCAGCTTCACCCGCCACCGAACTTTTTCGACAACTCATGCTAGCGTCCCCATATCATCAGATCACATCCTCCAATTCTGTTCGTGGAGTGTTGTTATGGCTGATTACATGTTTTACGGTTTTTTATGTGCTGAATGGCCTCGCGACGAGGCCTCTTGCCGTTGAAGTAGAATCGTTTCGGCACGAGGGTATGTCCGACGAACAAGTGCTTTCGATGGCCCTCCAAAAAGCGAATGCGATTCAAGCAAATCGCTGGTGGATCAATGACCGCGAAGCCTATTTGGTTTTTGATACCACGCGGGACTACAACATCAGCAAAGCAACGTATCAAGCTTTTGACTTAGAACTTGAACAGGACGCCGAAGAAAAACCAATCGCCATCATTGGCCAGAAAATCGCAACAATGCGAACGCATTAGTCCTCTTATTCGACCGTGACGCTTTTTGCCAGATTCCTTGGTTGATCTACATGGCAACCGCGCAACACCGCAATGTAATAGGACAGAAGTTGCAGCGGAATTACAGTTAGCAATGGACTCAACAATGTGTGCGTGGTCGGAATGCGAATCACATGATCACACAGCTCATCGAGCCGGCCCTTTGGCGCATCCGTTACAGCGATCACAATCCCATCCCGAGCGACCACTTCCTCTATATTCGAAACCACTTTTTCAAACGTGGCGTCGTGCATAGCGATAAAAACGACCGGCATAAAGCGATCAATCAGGGCGATCGGACCGTGTTTCATTTCGGCCGCAGGGTACCCTTCCGCGTGGATGTAGGAAATTTCCTTCAGCTTTAAAGCTCCTTCAAGCGCCACCGGAAAGTTTGGGCCTCGTCCTAAATAAAGGAAGTTACTGGCATATCTGTAGACCGATGAAAGGGCTTCTATTTTCTCCGCGCCATTTAAAACCCGTTGAATTTTAGCAGGAATAGCGCGAATCTCTTTGACCATCTTGGCCAATTCAGGTCCCTTTAGCGTGCCTTTGGTTTGCGCCAACTTAATAGCTAGCATCGATAAAACAGTGACCTGGGCGGTAAAGGCCTTGGTGGATGCGACCCCTATTTCTGGCCCCGCATGCAAGTAAACGCCGGCATCGGTGTCTCTGGCAATGGTGGAGCCCACCGTGTTACAAATTCCGTAGACGGGGATGCCTTGGCGCTGGGCCTCGTGGATGGCGGCAAGCGTATCTGCCGTCTCGCCGCTTTGAGAAATCACAATTACCGCGTCGCCTTCATTCAAAATGGGATCGCGATACCGAAATTCAGAAGCATATTCCACTTCCACCGGAATGCGGGCGAGCGATTCAATAATGTATTCGCCCGCTAACGCAGCATGCCAAGAGGTGCCACACGCACAAATAATGATGCGCGAGGACCGCGACAACGAATCCATCACATCCAATAAACCGCCCAACATGACATAGGGAGAACGAGGCAACAGGCGTCCTCGCATGGCGTTTTCTATGGAGGAAGGCTGCTCCATGATTTCTTTGAGCATAAAATGCTCGAAACCGCCTTTTTCAATTTGCTCGAGGTCCCATTCTAATTCATGAATGGTTTTGTCTAGCATCTGATTTTCAACGGTATACACCGTGAATCCGCTTCTACGAACAATGACCATTTCCCCATCATTCAGGTACACCACTTTACGCGTGTACTCCACAATGGGCGCGGCATCGGAGCCAAGAAAATACTCGCCTTCCCCAATGCCCAGAATCAAAGGACTTCCTTTGCGAGCGGCGATGAGCATATCGGGGTCTTCACCAGAAACAGCAGCGATTCCGTAGGTGCCGTGTACCTGGCTCAAAGCTTGCCGAATGGCTTTCCCCAATGACAAGCCGGTAGATTTTCGAACATCTTCCACCAAGCGGACCAACACTTCGGTGTCCGTTTGGCTCTCAAAAACATATCCCTTCGCGGTTAGGCTTTCTTTAAGCGCAGAATAATTTTCTATAATTCCATTGTGCACCAGGGCGAACGACCCATCACTCGAAACGTGGGGGTGAGCGTTAACATCGTTTGGAGGTCCATGTGTCGCCCAACGGGTATGGCCAATGCCCAACTTGCCATACAAGGTCGCATGGGAAAGGTCGGCTGAAAGAGCTTTTACTTTTCCCTTTTTTTTCTGACTTCAAGGGACTGATCTACAATGGCAATACCGGCAGAATCATACCCCCGATACTCAAGGCGTGTCAGGCCTTTGATGAGAACATCGACTGCTTCTCGTTCTCCAAGATATCCAACAATTCCACAAATGGAGTTCAATGTAAAGAGGTGAGCGGCCTTGCAATTGGATCGATCAGCATAATAATGTGCCGGTACACAGCAAAGTAGTGCGACTCATTTTTGTTGCTGAAAATGGGTAATAGTCCAACTAAATATTTTACGATCTCGGGGCGGAAATGCTCCTTCCAACAACCTCAGCCACTTTTCGAGCTTGATTCATCAAATTGGAAAACATCTCAAAGGTTAACGACTGCGGACCGTCACTCAGTGCTTCGGACGGATTTGGATGGATTTCGATTATCAGGCCATCGGCTCCCGCAGCGACGGCGGCGAGTGCCATAGGGGTGATTTTATTACGAATGCCTACACCGTGGCTGGGATCAACCACAATCGGCAAGTGGCTTTTACCGTGCACCACCGGAACGGCGCTCAAATCCAGCGTATTTCTGGTGTAGGTTTCGAACGTACGAATGCCTCTCTCGCACAATATGACATGGGGATTGTTTTCCGCCAAAATGTACTCGGCGCTCATTAGCCATTCTTCGATAGTCGCCGAAAGACCCCGTTTCAATAGAATGGGCTTTCCTGAACTACCGGCTGCGCGCAGCAGGCTGTAGTTTTGCATATTGCGGGCGCCGATTTGAATGATGTCGGCGTATTTACAAATCATATCGACATGGCTGGTATCCAGTAACTCCGTGACCACCTTGAGGTTATGCGCATCAGCAGCCTGTCTCATGAGGACCAGTCCTGCCTCACCTAATCCTTGAAAAGAATAGGGTGATGAGCGAGGTTTGAAAGCGCCGCCGCGCAGGACGGTCGCTCCTGATGCGGCCGCCTGCGCGGCGGAATCAAAAATTTGGGCTTCAGACTCTACGCTGCATGGGCCTGCCATCACGATCACTTCGGGCCCCCCAATGTTAAGGTCGCCGACAGGGACAACTGTATTTTCAGGCTTCCACGCCCGGCTGGCAAATTTATACGGCTCGGTTACGCGATGAACTTCTGCCACACCATCGAGCAACTGCAAATGACGTTGGTCAAAAGCCGGTTTCACTCCGATGGCTCCCAGAATGGTTTGCTGGGATCCACTGCTGCGGTGCACATCAAACCCATGATCGTTGAGCGCCGCAATTACACTTTCAATTTGGGACTCCGATGCCCCGCGTTGCATTACTACAATCATGCTCCCGTCTCCGAACGCTGCGCCGATGGATCCAAGGCCAGCACCAAGTGATAATTCCGTTTCCCTTTTCGAATAACGATCAACTGATTTTCGATCAGGTTTGCGCCTGTCAAAAACGCATTTTCGTCGTCGATTTTTTCGTTGTTCACAAAAAGACCTCCTTGACGGATAAGGCGTCGAGCTTCTCCATTGGATGCCGTGATGCCCGTTTCTGTACACATCGCTAGCACGCCAAAGCCTTCTCCATCAAACGTCTCTCTGGATACGGTGGTCGAAGGAACGTCTTCGAAAATGTCTTTTAGATCACTTATGGAGAGGGATTCAATCGAACCCCCAAACAATACGCCCGAAGCAGTAAGCGCTTTTTGATACGCGTCTTCTCCGTGAACCATGGTTGTAACAAGCTCGGCCAACGTTTTTTGGGCGGCCCGAGCGCCGGGATTCGATTCCAGTTCCGCCTCTAACGCTTCAATTTCAGCCCTCGTTAACCACGTAAAATATTTTAAGTAGTTAATGGCATCTCGATCGTCGGTGTTCAACCAAAACTGATAGAACCGATACGGAGACGTTCTTTCGGGGTCCAGCCAAACCGTACCCGATTCGGTTTTTCCAAACTTCGTGCCTGAGGAGTTGGTTACCAATGGAAAAACCAAGCCGTGGGCTTTGCCCGAATCGGCCTTCCTAACCAGATCCGTACCTGCAAGAATATTACCCCACTGGTCGCTTCCCCCCATTTGCAGGGTGCAACCGGTACGACGGTATAACGCCAAAAAGTCGTAGGCCTGCAGCATCATATACGTGAACTCGGTATAGGATATGCCATCCTCCGATTCAATACGGCGCTTTACAGACTCCTTGGAGAGCATGTAATTCACCGTGAAATACTTGCCCGTGTCTCGTAAAAAGTCAATCAGATGAAGTTCGCACAACCAGTCCAGATTATTTACAATTTGCGCTGGGTTTGGGGACCTATCAAAATCCAAAAAATGGGCCAACTGGACTCGAATCCCAGCCAAATTAAATTCCACCTGCTCGCGGTTGAGTAACTGCCGTTCCGCCGTTTTACCGCTTGGATCACCAATTAGGCCTGTTCCGCCACCTACTAACGCGATGGGACTGTGGCCAAATTTCTGGAGCCGAGCCAATCCCATAATGGGTAGTAACGATCCCACATGAAGGCTTGATGCCGTTGGATCGAACCCGATGTAAGCGGTCACTGATTCGGTCGCAAGGACGTCTTTGAGATCTGCGGTGGCATCAAAAAGCAGCCCGCGCCACTCAAATTCGTCGTAAATATTTCCCAAATTGGACACGTTGTTACAAAGGGTTAAAGATGGAACGGAGAACACGAAAAAGGCCCTGTAAGACCCTTAGAACCGATTGCAGTTCCTACTGATAGCGTTCTAGGGTGAACTTTTCGCCCAAATATCGCCGGCGAACTTCCGGATCAGAGGCTAAGTCGGGGGCTGTTCCCTGTTTTAGGATCATGCCTTCGTACAGCAAATAAGCCCGATCGGTGATGGCCAGCGTCTCGTGGACGTTGTGGTCGGTGATCAACACACCGATCCCCTTCTTTTTTAGGCCCCGGACAATATTCTGAATGTCTTCGACAGCAATAGGGTCGACTCCGGCAAAGGGTTCGTCGAGCAAGAAAAAAGAAGGGCGGGTGGCGAGCGCCCGGGCGATCTCTGTTCGCCGGCGCTCGCCACCCGACAACATATACCCTTTGGACCGCCTAACTTTTTCTAGTCCGAATTCATCAATCAATTCCTCTACCCGATTTTTGCGTTCGGCTTTCGACATGGACTGATACTCCAGCACCGCGTTAAAATTGTCTTCTACCGAAAGCTGCGCAAAGATGGACGCTTCTTGAGCTAGGTATCCAATGCCCCGACGCGCCCGTTCATACATGGGCATGCGGGTAATATTGTCGTTTCCGAGGTATACGCTGCCCCCATCGGGCCGAACCATGCCTACAATCATATAGAATGTGGTCGTCTTGCCGGCGCCATTCGGCCCCAACAATCCGACCACTTCACCTTGACGAACTTCCAGCTCTACCGCTTTAACAACCGAGCGTTTTTTATATCGTTTG
>JAURGV010000121.1 GCA_030833605.1 Rhodothermales bacterium | reverse complement strand
ATAAATACTCTGCGCATCGTCCCCTACAACACATAGGTTGCCGTTTTTCCGCGCTAGCAAACGGGCTAGTCGATATTGTGCCTTATTGGTATCCTGGTATTCATCAATATGGATGTATTTCCATCGACTTTGATACTTTTCAAGCACGTCCGGATGGTTTTCAAACAATTGAATGGGTTTGAGGAGCAAATCGTCAAAATCCATCGCATTCGCCGTGCGTAGCTCATCCAAATAGGGCTGAAATAGCTCTGCAGCGCGAACCTGTGCAGGCGTCGAAGCGGTTTGGGTAAACTCCGCTACCGACATCATTTTATTTTTGGCACTCGAAATCGCGTGTTGAACGGGTCGCGGCTTCACCTGTGTCGGATCCATTCCGTAGCGATTCATCAAGTCCTTAATGACACGCTGACTGTCGTCGGAATCGTAAATGGTGAAGTCTTTGGTGTATCCAATTCGATCGGCTTCAACCCGTAAAAGGCGCGCAAACATGGAGTGATAGGTGCCAAGTGCCATGCCTCGACCCGTTTCCTCGCCCACCAATTCGATTACGCGTTCGCGCATTTCCCGGGCGGCCTTATTGGTAAAGGTGATCGCTAGAATTTCCCAAGGACGCGCTTTTCCCGTAGCTAACAAATGAGCAATTCGGTGGGTCAATGTGCGCGTTTTCCCCGACCCGGGACCTGCGATAATGAGAACCGCTCCATCAGCAGCGACCACCGCTTCTTGTTGGACTTCGTTTAACCCATCTAAGATGTCGGTGGCTGTCGTTTTTCCAGGTGGAGCGTCGAAATCGGGGAGCAGCGTGAATTGGGTCATACAGAAGAAAAGTCCTTTAGCGGGGATCGGTTAGGGTATGGCGTGAGGTCAATCTCCTTAAGATACGAGATGTACTGTTTGGTATCCGGTTTCGGCGTGTATATTAACGCGATTCACGCACGCATCGCATAATTCTACTTAAAACCCGAGCATCATGGATTTTATTTCTCTCGGTCGCGGACTGATCGGTTTAACAGCTATTCTAGGTTTAGCCTACCTCGCCTCCAACAATAAAAAGTTGATAAGCTGGCGTATGGTGTTGTCGGCGTTAGGGTTACAGGTTTTGCTTGCCGTATTTTTGCTAAAAGGAGCCGACATGGGTGATGTGTTTTCCCCACTAGGTTGGCCCAAAATGTTCTTTTCGTGGGTGAGTGGATTTTTTGTTTTGGTGTTGAATTTCACCACGGCTGGAGCCGTATTTATTTTTGGTGATCTAGCCAAAGGGCCCGGCACGGAAGGCAGTATGGGAATGTTTTTCGCCTTTCAAGTGCTTCCCACCATCATATTTTTTGGTTCGCTTATGAGCGTGTTGTACCACTTGGGCGTGATGCAAAAAGTGGTTCAGGGGATGGCTTGGGCGATGAGCCGCTTATTGGGAACGAGTGGTGCCGAATCGCTGTCGGTTACGGCTAACATATTTGTGGGTCAAACGGAGGCGCCGTTGGTAGTTCGTCCCTACTTAAGTGGAATGACCATGTCGGAGTTGATGGCCGTAATGACGGGCGGGATGGCCACCATCGCTGGGGGTGTAATGGCGGCTTACATTCAGATTTTGGGCGATCCCTATGCGCAGGCCATGGGGGTATCGTTGGATGCAGGAAGGCTATTGTTCGCTGAACAACTCTTAGGTGCCAGCATTATGGCGGCTCCAGCGGCCTTGTTGCTCGCAAAAATGCTCATCCCTGAAACAGAGAAGCCTGCCACCGCGGGTGAGGTCAGTATTCAAGTCGAACAGAATTCGGCGAATGTGATTGACGCGGCGGCCTCTGGCGCATCAGATGGTCTCAAATTAGCGCTAAACGTGGGGGCCATGCTGCTCGCTTTCTTGGCGTTAATCGCGATGCTTAACTACATGATTGGATGGGGAGCAGGATGGTTTGGAGCCAGCTTATCCCTTGAGCAATTGCTGGGATGGGGACTGTCTCCTTTGGCTTGGTTGATCGGCATTCCTACGGCCGATATTGTCTCGTTTGGATCGCTTTTAGGGACCAAGATCATTGCGAACGAATTTGTGGCCTATCTCAATTTAGCTGGTCAAATTGGAACGGGTGCATTGGATCCCAAGACCATTATCATGGCCACTTTCGCCTTGTGTGGTTTCGCCAATCTCTCGTCCATAGCGATTCAGATTGGGGGCATTGGACCTTTGGCTCCCGAACGGACCTCAGACCTAGCTAAGTTGGGCGTTCGGGCCGTGTTAGCGGGCACGTTTGCGAACTTGATGACGGCGACGATAGCTGGAATTCTGTACTAGTCTGGGTTCGCTATTGGGTCACACCAAAACGAACATTCATGCGGGTCCACGATGGAACCGCCACCGATCTACTGCCACGCAATAGATAGGCAGGTTGCCAACGCATCTGGGTCATGGCTTGCATGGCGATTCGATCCAGGGTGGGATGAACCCCTTCGAGCTTGTAAAGAGCAATGGATACTCCTTCTTTGTTGAGCGCCAATTGAATCAACACGGCACCTGAAATCGATTTATTTTGGAGCGAATCGGGTACAACGACGGGTATGTCTACCCCCAACTTGGTCGTGGCTCTGGGATACCTGAAATGACGCGCAATCAGTCGGTAGGCTTCCCGCTGCATGGTTTTGACTTGGGGCCGGACGTCCCCATTCAATTCAAGGTCATCCATTTTGGGGACCACATACTTTTCGAATAAGGAGTCCACTATTTGCGGTTCGTTTCTGAACAGTTCGATTAAACTCTCCTTTACGTACTGACTAAACTTGAGTCGAGCCAACAGTCGATCCCCCGTTTGAGATCCGTCCAGTGTCGCACTAAGAAGATGGCTTCCAGAAATTCCCATTTCGGCAAACGTCTCTAAGTGCCGGAACGCATGGGTCGTGTCCGCCGCAATTTGCCACCAGTAGGTGCTATTTCCGTCCCATCCCTTGGGGATAGATGTAGGGATATCCGCTTCAGAACTACAGGCGGAAGAAAAAAAGACGACCGCGAGAAGGAGAAGAATTGTGCCCGATAGGGACCGTTTTGGTCGCATTTTAAACACAAAAAATGGTGTTTTTAATAGATAACTGACGATGGGGGATAACGCCTAGGATGGATTATTGTCCAAGACTACTCAGACCCATTTAGGTGCTAAAAGTTGCCCGATTAGGTTCCGGAGAAACCGCAGCGCTAGGTTTAACTGCCCGATGTGAGCCGAACGAAATACTTTCTGCGGTCCATCGCGACGACCTTAATGGCACTTCCGGCTGAAATAAAATCACCTTCCGTCACCACTTCAATGCGGTCGCCGTCGATTTCCCCTATCCCGGTGGGGCGCAAGGGGGTTATGGCGGTTCCACTTTTGCCCAAATATCGGGCTCTTTGTTCACTTTCGCGGGCTACCAGCTTGTCGTCGGGCTTAAGACTGGCAACAAGAATAAAGCGATTCCATGCGCCGCTACTCCATAGCCACCAAAACGCACTACCCGATAAGCCACCTGCAGCTAATAAGGCTAAAACGCCCCCCATTAGTCCGATTTCTATGAATGCAATCCCAATGGCAAACAAGACCATGAGTGCCCCGAAGATCCCTACAATGTTGAGACCCGGAATCAGGTAGACTTCCGCCACAATTAATGCGACGCCTACCACAATGAGCACGATGGGAAGAAGTAGTTCCAAAGGATAATGAACGTTGGTTAACCTAGCCTAATACGGACGTACTCAAGAAAGTTACAGGGTATGTAAGCAAGAGGGTGGATTGGGCACAAATTCTACGCGGAAGCAATCGTTTTTAGTTCTTTTACGCGGACAACAGCGCCTTTTACCGTGACTACTTCCACTGTCTTACCTCTTTCAATATACTCGCCTGCTGTGACCACATCGATCCGTTTTCCATCGATTTCAACCACACCAGAGGGCCGAAGAGAGGTAACCGCCGTTCCCGTGTTTCCAATGTATTCCAAATGCGATTCAGCAGAAGTGAAACCGGTGTCTGAGCCTAGGTTGGGCTGAAGCACCAATCGGTTGAAGCGCTCAGATTTGGGCAAGTACCTGCCCAGCGTAAACATGGAAATAATCAGCAAAACGAGGGTTGCGGCAAGTGTTGTGGTGGCTTGGCCAACGGCAGCGCCCGAGGGGAAGGAAAATCCAATGTTTCCAATTAATGACATGCCTAGCGCACCAACTACGAGAATCAATCCCGAAATACCGGCAACACCAAAGCCCGGTATTACAAAAATTTCGAGACCCAGTAAGATGACTCCCAGAACAAAAACAATAATCTCCCAACTTTCCGCCAGCCCCATCATGTAATGAGGGCCAAAAAAGACGGCAGCGCCAATGGCCGCAATAATCCCAGGAAAGCCAACGCCGGGTGTTTGTAATTCGAAATACAGTCCACCCATCATCATCAGCATCAAAATGGATTGCACGATGGGGGATCCAAAGAATCGCAGCGCTTTTTCAATGCCGCGCACTTCGTGATCTACTTGGGTGGCGTCGCTCAAATTGAGTCGCGCTAAAAGAGCATCAATGGTTTCGATTTCCGCATCCGCTACGCCCAGTCGAACCGCTTCTTTCGTTGAAAGGGTTAGCACTTGGCCCGCCTCACTAACGCCTTCGACCACCAGGTTCTCGTCTACCATCGCCTCGGCAATTTTGGGGTCTCGACCGTTCGCTTCTGCGGTGGCGCGCATTAACCCTCGCATATAGCTCTGGTACTTATCGGGGGCCGCTTCGCCTCCGGTGCCTTCGACCACGGTGGCTGCGCCAATAGAGGCGCCTGGGACCATCACAATGCGATCCGCTGCATAGGAAATCAATGCACCGGCTGAGGCCGCATTTTTATCGATAAACGCGATGGTGGGCACACTTGCATTCAAAATGGTTTTTCGAATCGCATCGGCTGCATCAACTAATCCACCAAACGTGTCAATATGGAAGATGATCAGGCCGGCTTCCGCCAATTCGGCGTCTTTCACAGCCCTCGCGATATATCGAGCTAAGGCATTGTCAATCATGCCGTTGATGGGGACCACAAAAACACTTCCCGTAATGGACGTTTCAAACGTTAATGGGCTTCCAGGTAGCCGAGCTGGAGTAGCATTCGAATCGGTTTCCGTTGCCTGCGCAGATTGATCTTGAGCCGATACCGCGGTACCGCCTGTGGTCATCATAAAAAGAGCGAGACAAAAAAGAGCTAAGTAGTTTTTCATGGATCAATTAAAACGGGTGTGCCTACGGTTACAAGATCCCATAGACGATCCAGTTCCCCATTGGCGATTGCGATACAGCCCTGTGTCCAATTATTTCGTTCACCGGTTCCATCGCCGTGGATTTCAATATATCCACCTAATTCAGTGTTCATCAAAGGCATACTTACCGTCCGCTCAGCCAACACGATGGCGTCGTACTGGGCTTGGGTAATGAGTTCATCGCGTAGCCCTCGTTCGGCATCTTCCGCGTTGGGGTAATTCAACACCAGCGCCTTGTAAAATTGGCTGTGCGGATTTTTCGCAGCCACAAAGAACTGACCTTCTGGGGTTCGCCAATGGTCGGGGTCGGCCAAGTTTCCACGGCGTTCTTTGTCTGAAAAAAAGTTATACCCTAAATCGGTGGGTATTTTGGCAATGAGTTTTCCCCCCTGATAAGCGAACAGGGTTTGCTCCGTTTTGGAAATACGAATCCACACATTGGATAACAGGGAAGATCGCACAAGTCCATTGGCGCCGTCCAAGGTTCGAACTTCCATCCAGCCGTTGCCTTGATCGTTTATGACGTAGACCGGCTCTCGCAGCTTCAAATGAACGTAGGCTCTGGTGGTATCCGCCGCATAATACAGAATGGCCGACCGATCCGTGGTGTAGTACACATCCATGGAAGAATCCACAGCTTGGCCGTGCGCCGATTGGGCAAGCGAGCTAAAACACAAGCTTACCAACGTGCAAAGCAAGAAAAATCGAGCCAAGAAAAATCGAGATTGCGCCCTGAAAAATCGGGCCAAGAAAAATCGATGCGGCCGCATGGAATTCCTGTGTTAGAAAGTTGCTATACCTGTCCAATACAACGAGGATCGATTCAGGATCCTGACGAAACGGCGTTGTATGCTTCTAAGACGGCATCAATATCAAAGAGGTCGCTAGCATGGTGGGCAGCAGCTCGAGCGTCAGGGGTGCCGTTGGCAGGTGAAAACGATGCACCCACAGTTTTCAAGGCCCCAACATCTCCGCCCGTATCCCCCACAAAAGCCATTTCTTCAAGGTCAACACCGCACGTTTGGGCTAGCCAGACCATTCCTTCTGCCTTAGTCAGACCGGATGGAACGATATCTATACTGATATGGGTATGGAAAACTATGAAGCCAGGATGGTGCGTGGCGACAAATCGTTCGAGTTCGTCTCGAGCATCATCCAAGCTACCGTTTGGAACGCCTACCATGGCGGCTTGGCTACGTTTTGCGTAGTCAATGGATAAATCCGCTTTGCGGGACACCATCTGCTCCATGTAGTGCCGTAGTTCATCAATCTCCAAACGAATGGACTCGGTGAAATTGGGGTGCCAAGTCGTTAGCGCCGAAACAGGATCGAACATGCCGGCCCCCGCTTCAAACAAGACCGGTGTTTGAACGTGCAGCAGTTGACTCATCGCTTCCACATAAGGATAGGCTCTGCCGGAGCAAATCGATACAGCCGGCAACGTCGGATGGCTCTTGGGCAATCCGGCTTGGGCCGAAAAAGCGGCTAATTCGTTTAAGCGATCAATGCGGAACGGCTGGTACGGCATCGCCAAACATCCGTCAATATCCGAGACGAAAAGGCGAATGGGAGTCGAACGAATCAGGAGTATACCTCAGCAAGGTCAGCAATCAATTCATCCGAAATACCCATGGTGGAGAAGCCACCATCGTGGAATAAGGTCTGCATGGTAACCATTCGGGTCAGATCGCTCAACAGGCTGACCGTATAGTCCGCACAGGAAGCGGCATCGGCATTACCCAATGGCGCAATGCGTTCAGCAAACTTAAACATGGCATCGAATCCAGCAATTCCTGATCCTGCCGTCGTTATGGTTGGGCTCTGGGAAATACTGTTTACACGGATTCCTTTTTTACCCAAACGATATC
>JAURGV010000120.1 GCA_030833605.1 Rhodothermales bacterium | reverse complement strand
GCTCCACCATCTCGGGTTACATGAACCGGCCCATCGTTGGCTCCCGTCCATATAACTCCCTGCTGCACAGGGGATTCCTCAATCACATACAGCACCGAGTAATGCTCTTCCCCGGTCACATCGCGGGTAATCGGGCTACCCGATACCATTTGCCGTTCCGGCCGAAACGCCGTCAGATCTGGACTAATGGTTTCCCATAGTTCACCACGATTCGACGTTTTGTGGACAAATTGGGAGCCGTGATAGACCACGTCGGGATTGTGTGGAGATACTTCTATGGGCACGGTGCGCTGGAATCGGTATTTCAATTCCGCCGGATTTCTTCCGTACATATTGGCGGCGCCCACATAATAACTTTGTGCTTGCCCCGTTCGCCGGTTAAATACATCGAACATGCCTTTACAATTCGCATACACGATGTCCGCATCTCCCGGTTTGGGCACTGCAGGACCCGTTTCGCATCCTCCCGTGGCTTCCCACCGTGCCTCAGCGCCATTCACCTGATTTCCGGTGGCGTTGCTGGGTACAGCAATGGTCGAATTATCCTGCTGGCCGGCGTACAACCAGTACGGCTCGCGGTCGTCCAAATTGACTTGGTACAGTTCGGCGGTTGGCTGGTTGTTCTGGGTAGACCACGTTTCGCCACCGTCCAGCGTTACGTTGGCGCCCCCGTCGTTGGACTGGATCCAAATGTCGGCGTTGTCGGGGTTGATCCACATGTCGTGGTTGTCCCCATGGGGCGTCGAACGGCGCTCCCAATTTTCGCCACCATCATCCGATTTGAAAAAACCGGTACTGTTGGCAAACAATATGTCTGGGTTTTGCGGATCGGCATCCAAATTGGTGTAATAAAACGGGCGATCCATCAAAGGACGATAGTTGGTCACCATGTGCCAGGTTTCCCCTTTATCGTTACTACGATACAATCCTTCTCGCTCCGGATCGGTCTCTACCAAGGCGTAAACTCGGCTTGGATCGGCCGCGGAAACAGCAAAATCGACCTTTCCAATGAGATCATTCGGCAGGCCTTTCGTTTTTTTCGCCCAGGTAGATCCGCCGTCTCTCGACACGTAAATACCGTCTTCTTTGCCAGTGTCTCCGCTAATAATCGTCCATGGCTTGCGTTCAACGCGCCACAGTGCCGCATAGACCGTGTTGGGGTCGTCGGGACTCAATTCGATATCCACAGCACCTGTTTTCTGCGAAACAAACAAAACAAGCGACCATGTTTTACCGCCATCCATGGTTTTGTAGACCCCGCGCTCAGTATTATCTCCAAATGGACTTCCCAATGCAGCCACATAAACCACCTCTGGATTCGTCGGATGAATCACGACAGAACCCAACTGGCCGGCATCCCGTAGCCCCAAATGCTTCCACGTTTCACCCGCATCCACTGATTTATAGATGCCCCGGCCAATAATCACGTTGCTCCGAATGCCGTCTGACCCGGTGCCCACATAAATAATGTCCGGGTTGGAATCCGCCACGTCGATGGAGCCAATAGATCCAGTTTCAAAAAAGCCATCCGAAACGTTATTCCAATTGTGCCCCGCATCGGTGGTTTTCCACACACCACCGCCCGTTGCACCCATATAAAAGGTGCGGGGTTGGGCTCTATGACCTGCAACCGTCGTTACGCGTCCGCCGCGAGACGGTCCCACGTACCTAAACGTGAGATCACTGAAATCTTCGGACAGATTTTGCCCTAGAGAGACATCAACAAAAAGAAGCATCAACAGGATGCTAAAAATGGAGCAACTGGAAACGAATCGGCACATCATGATGCGTAATAATATTTGAAACGGCACGTAATAGTAGGGTTGAATGGGTTTTGAATCAACTATTCGATTCCGCACGGAATTGATATTATCAAGCCGTTTTAAAACGCGTTTTTAAGTATAATTGTTCTTCCATTAATTCGGCACCGTGATACGCCTGTCACCATGTTCAAACTGCTCCAAAACGTCCAACTGTATTCCCCTGGTCGGGAAGGTCTGCGTCACGTTCTAGTGGCTGGTGATAAAATCGCCTACATCGGAGCGAATATTCCATCGTTGGATCCTTGTTTGGACGTTGAAATTACGGATTTCAAGGGGGCACGGCTCATTCCTGGGTTTATTGACGCCCATGCTCATGTAACCGGTGGTGGCGGTGAAGCGGGATTTGAAACCTCGGTTCCTGCTCCTTTCCTAAGCGAGTTCACCTCAGCGGGTGTTACAACCGTGGTTGGACTTCTGGGCACCGACGATCTCGTGAGGACCACTTCCTCCTTGATCGCCCGAATCAAGGCATTGCGCGCCGAAGGATTGTCCGCTTATGGGTACACGGGAGGATATCATGTCCCACCGACGACGCTAACCGGATCAGTACGCGGTGATATCGTTCATGTTGAAGAATTGATAGCGGTGGGTGAAGTCGCCATTTCAGACCACCGCTCCAGCCAACCTACGCTCGAAGAAGTGCTACGCTTGGCGAGTGAAGCCCACGTGGCCGGATTGATGACCGGCAAGGCCGGATTGGTGCATTTCCATGTGGGAGATGGGGTTAGGGGTTTAGATTTGCTCCGGCGCGCTGTTCAAGAATCCGAAATACCTGCCCGCGTTTTTTATCCGACCCATGTCAATCGCAAAAAAGCCTTGTTCGAAGAGGCCTGTGAGTTAACAAAAAGCGGCTGCACCATCGACGTCACGGCTTTCCCCGTAGAAGAAGGCGAGGATGCTTACTCGGCCGAGGACGCATTCATGCGCTATTTGGATGGAGGATTCGACCCCTCAAGGATCACCATCAGCTCCGATGGCGGCGGATGTCTACCCAAATTTAACGCGCAAGGCGAGCTCGAAGGCTTGGACTACGCGAGAGCTTCTGCCCTACCTTTGACACTTAAATCATTGCTTGAAAGGGGACTTGAATTAGAACACGTACTCCCCGCATTCACCAGTAATGTCTCAAAAATTTTACGGCTTCCTTCAAAAGGACGCCTCTCGATCGGTTCTGATGCCGATTTAGTGGCTCTGGGAGCCGACCATTGGCCATCCTGGGTGATGGCTCGGGGTGCCTGGCACCTCAAACAAAGTGCAATTTTCAAAAAAGGAACGTTCGAATAATTTTATGATCTCGAGACCTGCATTAAGCACCGGTGACGCTCAACGGGGATATTTAATTCCCATTGGCGGCGCTGAGGAAAAAGAAGTAAATCCGACCATCTTAAAGCGTTTTGTGGCCTTGTGCGGCGGTTCGCATGCCAATATTGTGGTGATCCCTACAGCATCCCGCCTAGCGGATACCGGTTCTCTTTATGTAGAACTCTTTGAAAAAATGGGAGCCGCGCGCGTGGATTTCATGCAGCTCAAAAATCGGAAAGATTGCGAGCGCCCGTCTTATTTGGAACGACTGGACCAAGCAACCGGCATATTTATTACCGGCGGAAACCAACTTCGACTGTCAACTATTGTGGGAGGAACCCCGCTGGCGGACAAATTTCGGTACCTAAATGCCCATGGCGTTCACGTTGCAGGAACGTCTGCAGGCGCAGCAGTCATTCCCGAACACATGATCGCTGGAGGAGATGCAGGACCTACTCCAACCCAAGCAGGTGTCACCCTTACTCCAGGTTTAGGTTTAATTAATACGGTTGTGATCGATCAGCATTTTCGAGAGCGAGACCGTTTAGGCCGACTGCTTACGGCGCTAGCTTACAACCCCTATGCGTGCGGATTGGGGATTGACGAAGATACCGCCGCATTTATTGGACCCGATGGGGTGCTGGAAGTGGTTGGCAGCGGAGGTATTACCGTTGTCGATCCAGCCGATCTGGATTATTCTTCCATTTCTGAAATTAGAAAAGGCGAAGTTGTAACTTTGCTAAACGTCCGACTTCACATTTTGGCTGCTGGGGCGCAATTCAACACCAACACTCGGAAGCCATTCGTTAACGCTGAATTAGAACCAGAAGAATTGGCATGAAAATACGCTCGACCAATGTGTACGTTGGACCCAATCTCTACGCTCACTTTCCCGTTATTCGGCACGTGTTGGATTTGGGCGTTCTGGAAGAATGGCCAACGGCTCGGTTGGGCGATGGCTTCATTAATAAGTTGTTGGAATTGTTGCCTGGTTTGCAAGAACACGGGTGTTCCTACGGAGAGCCTGGCGGATTTATTCGTCGAATGAAAGAAGACGAAGGCACGTGGCTGGGTCACGTGTTGGAGCATGTTGCCATAGAAATGCAGCATTTAGCCGGTTCTGAAGTGTCTTTTGGTCGGACACGCACCACAGGTGTCCCCGGCCAATACAACATGGTATTCCAATACAAACAAGCGGATGTGGGTCTTGAAGCATCTCGTTTGGGTTTGGAGCTTATCAAGCAGTTGCTTCCAGCCGACCTCAATGAACAGCTGGACGAACCCGCTTCCGATGACTTTGATTTTGAGGATGAAAAAACATCGTTCATCCGTTTTGCCCAGCGAAAAGAGTTTGGCCCTTCCACACAATCGCTGGTAAACGCTGCCGATGAGCGAGACATTCCGTGGCTCCGCCTAAATCAGTACAGTTTGGTTCAGTTTGGCCATGGGAAATATCAGAAACGCATTCAGGCAACCATTACGAGTGAAACCCGCCACATCGCAGTCGAAATTGCTTGTGATAAAGAAGACACTCACCGACTTCTGAACGATTTAGGGTTACCTGTTCCTCAACAAGAACTGGTATATAGCGATCGGCAAGCCGTCCAAATGGCGAATCACATAGGCTACCCCGTGGTTCTAAAACCGCTGAATGCCAATCACGGTCGAGGGGTATCCATTAACCTCACCACGGATGAAGCGGTACGCGAAGCATTTAAAACCGCGCAGGATGTTGGAACGAGTCGAGCGGTATTGGTAGAGAGCTTTATTACGGGGTTTGATCACCGCATGTTGGTGGTAAACAACAAGTTAGTGGCTGTCGCAAAACGCGTTCCAGGCCACGTTGTAGGCGATGGGAAAAGCACCATCGAGCAGCTTGTTGAGGTGGTTAATAGCGACCCTCGTCGTGGAATTGGTCATGAGAAAGTGCTGACCAAACTAGAATTTGATAAGGCCGCGCATGAACACATGGCCGATGCGGGTTATACCAAAACGTCCGTTCTCGCAGCGGGTGAGATCCTGTTTTTGCGCTCCACCGCAAACTTGTCGACAGGCGGTACAGCCATCGATTTAACCGACGTTGTGCACCCAGATAACCGTAAAATGGCCATTCGTGCTATTTCTGCGGTCGGGTTGGACGTTGGTGGCGTGGACTTTTTAACCGCCGACATTTCTCAGTCGTATAAAGATGTGGGAGGCGGCATCGTGGAAGTCAACGCGGCCCCTGGTTTCCGTATGCACGTGGCGCCTTCTGAAGGCAAACCTCGTGACGTGGCGGGCGCCGTAATGGATATGCTTTTCCCTCCAGGCACCCCAACGCGCGTTCCGATTGCGGGTATTACCGGTACCAATGGAAAAACGACCACCAGTCGCATGTTGGCGCATATCCTGAAAGGGACGGGAAAAACAGTCGGTATGACGTCAACCGACGGCGTGTACATTGATGGACATTTGAGCGTAAAAGGCGATATGACCGGGCCCGTGTCTGCTCAAATAGTACTGCGCGATCCTTCTGTTGAAGTGGCTGTCCTTGAAACAGCGCGCGGCGGTCTTTTAAAGCGAGGTCTAGGTTATCGCAAATCCAACGTGGCTGCGTGTTTGAACATTTCTGCCGATCACCTGGGCATGCGAGGGATCAACACCCTAGAGCAGTTGGCTGAATTGAAGCGCATTGTAGTCGAGGTCGCTCAAGACGTGGCCGTCTTAAATGCGGACGACCCACTTTGCCTCAAAATGGCCGATTACACCCAAGCCAAACGGTTGTGCTACTTCACCTTGAATCCGGGCCATGAATTGGTTCGTGAGCACATTCGAGCTGGAGGCCTGGCTGCCGTATTGGAACAAGGAATTAACGGGCATATGATTACGTTGTTTGATGGCGGCGCTCATATTCCTCTCCTTTGGACGCATCTGATCCCAGCTACGTTAGAAGGGAAAGCGATTCATAACGTTCAAAATGCGATGTGCGCTGCCGCTATGGCCTACTCCATGGACGTATCGTTAGAAGATATCCGTCATGGCCTTCGAACCTTCGATACCTCATTCTTTCAGGCTCCTGGACGGATGAACGTGTTTGATGAACATCCATTTAAAGTCATTTTGGACTATGCACACAATCCGGCAGCTGTTGAAGCCATGTGCAAAACGGCTGGGATGCTATCGGTCGCTGGACGTCGAATAGCCGTGCTAGCCGGACCGGGTGACCGACGCGACGAAGACATTGATAACATTGCAAGGCATGCGGCCGGGCATTTCGACTTGTACTATTGCAAGGCCGATGACGACCGTCGGGGCCGAGGATTCTCGGAAGTGCCGGACCGAATAAAAACGGAACTGCTCGCACAGGGCGTAAAGGAAGAACAAATTGTGGTTATTCCGGACGAAGCCATGTGTCTGGAAGCAGCCCTAAAAGTAGCTGCAAAAGGAGATTTACTGCTAGTTTTTGGAGATGATACCACCCGTTGCTGGAAGCAAATTATCCAGTTTAATTCGGATTCTGAACATGGCCCAGTCGCCACGCCAGCCAGTACCGAAGTTCATCAACTCCCCAATCTAGAAGAATACGTTTTAGATTCGGGTACCAATTTGGTCCGCGATGACCGTGGCGTTCGTTTGGCACGTGAGGAAAATGACTAGTGGAGTTGCTCGATTCCAGACGATTAACTGGCCCCAATCTTGTTTGGAGTAGCCCTGGAGCGTTGCTCGAGGTCCGCTTTTCCGGTAAAAACGAACGTGTCGTTGAGTTGTGGAAGCAGCATATCGTGTTGTTACGCAATGCATTAGGGCTTCCTGACATGGACCTGGCGGTCAAACGAACCCGTCCGGGCGCTTGGCTAGTGGTTGGCGGGCCGATTGACCAACTCTACGGCTTGATTGATCTGAGTGAATTGGCTTGGCAGCGAGCGGTGGCGGCTTGTGGAGGCGCGAATGGGGGCCAAAGTGCCGGCGCAAATGAAGGCGCGGCCATCTCGGTTTCTGAAACTGATGAACAAACCACCGAACTGTCGGAAGCGTCCATCG
>JAURGV010000011.1 GCA_030833605.1 Rhodothermales bacterium | reverse complement strand
AAAGGGCGGCTTGCTGATCTCCAGCAATTCCAGCGATCGGTAGGGATACCCCAAACAACGATGCTTCGGTAGTACCTGCGATACCACTTGACGAAACGACGGTGGGTAGCAAGCTAGATGGAACGTCTAACAGGGAGCACAATTCGGCGTCCCAAGCGACAGAATGAATGTCGAGAAGGAGGGTCCTGGAAGCGTTGCTTACATCGGTGGCATGTACTTTTCCACCGGTCAGATTCCAAATCAACCAAGAATCGATGGTCCCAAAGGCAAGATGGCCTTGATTAGCCAAATCCCGAGCCCCGCTTACGTTATCCAGAATCCACTTTACTTTGGTGCCTGAAAAGTAGGCGTCAAGTACGAGCCCTGTTTTCTGTTGAATAAGCTCGGCGTGACCGGCGGCCTTTAGCTTATCGCACAAGTTTGCCGTTCTGCGATCTTGCCACACAATGGCATTGTAAACCGGTTTGCCAGTTCTTCGGTCCCAAACAACCGTAGTCTCGCGTTGATTGGTGATGCCGATGGCTTGAATCTCGGATGCGCTTATTCCGGATTCTTGTAGGACTTTTCTGGCGGTCGCAAGCTGCGACCGCCAGATGTCCTCTGGATTATGTTCGACCCAGCCCGGCTGGGGAAAGATCTGTTCAAACTCTTCTTGCGCAACACCTACTATTTCACCCGTACGATTAAACAGGATCGCTCTGGAGCTCGTAGTACCTTGATCAAGTGCAAGAATCATTTCATTTACTCGGCTTCTTCGGCCTGAATTTCTGCAGCGATGCGTTGAACATCGTCCAAAACACGAAGCAGGTTACCGCTCCACATTTTGCCAATTTCTTCCTCGGTGTATCCGCGGCGAACTAGTTCAAGCGTTACGTTGAATGTTTCGGAAGCATCGTTCCATCCTTCTACGCCGCCACCACCGTCGAAGTCTGAGCTAATTCCAACGTGGTCGATTCCGATCAAATTGACCATATAATCAATGTGGTTTACGAAATCTGCAACGTTTACTGGCTCAGCAGTTATTTCTCCTTTACGAGCTTCAAAGGCTTCGGTTAACGGAGCCATGCTGGCCATATAGGCCTCTCTTTCTTCCGCAGGAAGTTGGAAAACTTCGCGACGACCCAACAAGGTGACGCCCATTTCGGCAGCAATGGCGTTGCGAAGGGAGTCAGAAGCGGAAGAATAGGCTTGGTCTTTTGCCGAATTGACATAGCTTCTGAACGCAACGGTTTGAACCACTCCACCATTTTCTTTTAGGCGCAATAGCTGCTCATCGTCCAAGTTGCGGCTCACGTCGTTCATCGCCCGAGCAGCCGAATGAGATGCAATCACCGGTGCGCGGCTTAGCTCCATGGCCTGCATATTTGACATTTTCGATGGGTGGGAAAGGTCAATCATGATCCCCCACTTGTTCATTTCGGCAACGGCTTCTTTACCCATTTCGCTCAATCCATTATACAACCAAGGCTCTGTAGGATTGCCTAATGAATCGGTGCGTTCGCCCGTATTGGAATCCGAAAATTGGCTGTGTCCGTTGTGGGACAACGACATATAGCGACCGCCAAGTTCTTGGAAGCGTTTGATGTTGCCCATGTCCATGCCAACTTGGTAGGCATTTTCAATAGCAATCATGGCAACGCGTTTGCCTGATGCTACGATTCTGCGAACGTCGTCGGACGTTAGTGCGAGTTCAATTTGCTCAGGCGCTTTGACGTCGGTGAGCCAATGAATGGCATCAAATTTAGCCATAGCGTCTGCTGTTGCTTTGGCAAATCCTTCGTCAGTGAGTTCGCCTTGACCAACATAGACCACAAGCCACGTCACATCCAGACCACCAGCAACCATTTTGGGAATGTTTACTTGAGTCGGAAGGTCCATGGTGTAGTTGCTTTCTTCCGTGAAGTTGGCAACATTAATATCGTCGTGCGTGTCTAGCGTAATTACGCGCTCATGGATGCCGCGCGCGCGCTCGACCAATTCTTCTTCCGTTTCAGCTTTTGGACCACATGCGCTGAGTCCAATAAGGGCCAACATAAGAGCAAGTTTGGTGGCCGAATTTAATATTTTCATGACACTAGATAGGGTGGGAGATGGGGGTATGTAGCTCAATGTACGTTCAGTTGAGCGACGAAAAGCGCCCTGGTGCACTGCTTTCTTACATTGAGACTGTCAATATACTATATCGCTTCAAAGGTAGGAAATAACCCGGCAACGCTACTCCAATATAATCCCTATCTATTGTGTAGGAATTCTTCTTTTAAGAACTTTCCCTTTCCAACAAACTTAGGTTAGGTCCTAATTCGTATGCGACGCTTACTATTGCTATTTGCGGTTCTGTTGTTCATGGGAGATTTGCCCATTATGGCACAGGATGCCCCATTGTTTACTCAAGATTTTCCACCGGAAGAATTTGCAGCCAGACGAGACAAGGTGTACGACGCCATCGGTCCTGGTGCGGTAGCTGTATTGCAAGGCGAGGCTACTCCGCGTGGTTATGTAAAATTCAGGCAGTCCAATGAGTTTTATTATCTATCGGGAATCGAAGTCCCGCATGCCTATTTGGTATTAAATGGAGCCAGCCGCTCGGCCACCGTATATCTCGAACACCGTAAGGAAGGAAGAGAGCGAAGCGAAGGGAAGATGCTTTCTGTTGAAGATGACGCATTGGTTCGAGAACTATCTGGCATAGACCGAGTGGCTGCCGTCGAGGATTTGAGCGCGGATTTGGGCGGCATGCTTCGCCGGAATTCCTCCTCGCAGATATTTACTCTTTTCCAACCCGCAGAGGGTTTTGCGGAAAGCCGAGATCTCGGAATTCGCCGGGTAACAGATAGACTTTCAGACCCATGGGATGGTCGGCCTTCTCGAGAAGCACACTTTATCGGCCTTCTTCAGACCCGTTTTCCTGGATTCAAAATCGCTGATTTGAACCCCATTTTGGATGAATTAAGGCTCATTAAGAGCCCGTTAGAGATGGAAATCATCCGAAAAGCGACCAATTTGTCGAGTTTAGCCATTATGGAAGCCATGCGTTCTGTTGAGCCTGGCGTGGTGGAACGCGAAATAGACGCGTTAGCCAAATTCATTTATTACCGCCACGGCGCGCAAGGCGATGCGTATTATTCGCTCGTTGCGAGTGGCCCCAACGCACCGTTCCCGCATTACCACCAAGGCGCGCGGACTATGCAAGATGGGGAGTTGTTGCTCATGGACTATGCCCCTGACGTTGGCTACTACATGTCGGATATTACCCGAATGATGCCCGTAAATGGACGTTTCAACCCAGAACAGAGACAACTGTATGGGTTTTATGTGCGGGCATATCGGGCCATTTTAGATAGAATACGTCCGGGTGTGACAGCTAACGAGATCAAAAAGGAAGCCGCGTCTGCGATGCGTCAGACGTTGGAGCAATGGACCTTCACTAAGGCCAACCACCGAGAAGCAGCGACGCAATTTGTGGAGTCCTACGAAAGGGGGGCTAATAGCCCTGGAAGTGGACGCCTCGGACACGGTGTCGGGATGGCGACGCACGACGTGGGTACCTTCGATGGGCCGCTACGCGAAGGCATGGTGTTTACCATTGAGCCAGCGCTCCGCGTTCCAGAAGAAAACATCTACATCCGTATGGAAGACCTCATTATTATCCATAAAGACCATGCAGAGATTGTATCTGACTTTGTCCCCATGGAAATCGATGATATTGAGGCCTTGATGATTGAAACGGGCATTCTTCAGCGTTATCCCGAAATTAAGGAGCTAAGTCAGCTGATTGAGCCGAAATGATGATCCCGCGATAGGTTATCAGCGGCTGTAATCATATGGGCTGCAAATAGTTGGGGCGGGCACCTACAAGGTGCCCGCCCCAATGCGTTAAACGCTTAGATCAAACGAATCTATAGGTCTTCGTTTGCTATTTCATCGAATGGAAGCCTTTAACGCTACCTTCCACGTTATGTCCAAAACGAATGCCATAGGCACCATTTAAAGACTTAAGCTTGCCTTCGCCTACGAGATCGCTTTTGGTGTACGTAGCGACCACTTTGCCGTTGATCGAGCAGGTCACGGAATCGCCTTTAACCGCCATCGCAATTTGCTGCGTTACCGAAGCACCATCTTCTTTTGCCGTATTTACCGCTTCGTTTGCTTCTGCACTGTTTCCGTTCATTTTAAAAGGCTCTGGACTAAATCCACGCACGATAAACTTACCATTGCCGTAGGCCATGCAGTAAAGCAATGATTGTTTTTCGGTGCCCATGTCGTTTCCACCAATGAACAGGCCGTACGGATGGGGGTGACCGCTTAGGTTTTTGAATTTGGGTTCGGTAAAAGTCGCCATTACCGTGAAATTACCAGTCGCTTTTTCAGCAGACTGCCAATAAGAAACAGAAGGCCCCGTAGTAACATGGAGGACGCCGTCTTTTTCAGAAAGGCGCGATCCTTCAAGTTTTAGTCCATTTTTGGCTTCGCCGGCATCAATTTGGCCGGTCCAACCTTTCACAAATACTCCACCATCTTTTACGGCGTTAGATTGATCTTGAGCGGATGCGGTCGTTGCGCCGAGCCCAATAACGAGCATTAAGGCTAGAACGGAAGAAAGGAATCGATTCATTGGGAGATTTTTTTATTGGAAATGATGTCGAACAAGTACATGGTGTACTCCAAAAGGCATTCCCTGATCCAAGCACGCTTAGGGCTATTTTAATTGCCCAACCATTTCTAGTAGTTCTAGCCACTTTATTCCAATGGTTTATTTCTTCGGCCGAAGCAATAAGTCTTCAAAATCGTACGAAAAGTCAACCAATGGGGATGCCGCCGCCATTTTTGCCGACTCAATGCGCCCATCCGGACCTAAAGTGAACGTGATAAAGGCATCTGCGCGTAATTCCCGGTCGTCCCAGCGGACCAAAAAGGTGTCGTATTGCCAATGTTCTAGATTTCCGACCAGGGATGGGGTATGGGTAAACTGCATGCGCAGCGTGCCTTCATTTTCCATCACCGCGACATCTCCGTACCACACGTCGGTATACGTCGCCGCGTAATCGGGTAACGGCAACGAAGGTTTGGATTCCGCATTGCGGCTACCGGCCGATTGAGCTTCGATGGCAGCGACCCAGGCGGCACTTGCATTCGCTGAGATGGTGTATGCTTCAAGCCAGTCGGTGTCTTGGGCTTCCAAATAAGCGTCCAAAATGTAGTTCACAATGGCATTAAAGGCATATCCCGACTCCTGATTGGTGAACACGGCAATACCCAGTTTGGTATCTGGAATCATCGCAATTCTGGAAACGAACCCTGGTAAACCGCCTGTATGCGTTACCATTTTACGGCCGCGATAATCTTGGACGTTAAATCCTAGGCCATAGCCATAAAAATTGGTCCGCGTAGCTTTTAAATAGGAGGGAGGCTCGGAAATCGGTTTTGGAGTCACAATGCTCCACAATTCTTGCGTCGTTCTCCGTGAAAAAAGTCGGCTTGGGTCGCTTTGCGTATCTAAAGAAACCCTACCTGAATCCAGTTGAACAATCATCCACTTTGCGATATCGACCGCATTGGCATTAATTCCCCCAGCCGGATTGGTGTTATCGGATGCGAAGGCAGAAATCACCTTGACGACGCCATCAACCGGTGCATGGGGAGTTGCTGAATTGGCACCATGACCAGCCGCTGAGTGCAACACGTTGCTTTCCGTCATTCCAATTCGGTCTAGAATGCGCTCTTGCACAAAATCTTCCCACGTCTGACCACTTATCGCCTCAATGACTTCTCCTGCAACGGAATAGAGCACGTTGTCATACGCATAGGCAGACCGAAAGCTAGTCTCTAAAGGGAGATATCGCAGGCGCCGTACAATTTCTTTGCGGTCATAATCAGAAGGAGGCCACCACATCAAATCCCCGGCGCCAAGTCCAAGACCACTTCTATGGACCAGGAGGTCCCGAATGGTCATTTCTTCCGTAACAAAAGGATCCGACATCCGAAAGGAGGGCAAATAGTCGATAACTGGTTCGTCCCAACCTAACAACCCTTCCTCTTCAAGCATACCTAGCGCCGTAGCTGTAAATGCTTTGGTATTACTGGCAATACCAAAAAGGGTGTGCTCATCGACCTTGGCACCCGTTTCCAAACTAGAAGCGCCATATCCCTTAGCTAGAACCGGTTTTCCATCTTTTACAATAGAAAGGCTCAAACCCGGCACTTCAAATTGTGCCATCACCTTGCGGACAAAGGCGTCAATCTCCGCTTCTTTAGTGGAAGGGACGTTTTTTTGGAAGGCTAACGCGGAAGGCGCTAACAAGAACGAGAAAAGAACGAGCGCGAAGAAAGAGACGTTTTTCATTTTAACATGGTTTGATTTCAAGCCCAAGTGGATTGCAGAAGCACCAAAAACATTTATTCAAGGTGATGCAAAGGCCCAAATAAAAGCAAGCACCTCGACTAAACGGTGGCTGAGGGGACCGTTCAAACCTTCTCTAGCTGGCTAATCGCTTCCGTAATGGAGTCCATTTGCATTAATAACAAGGCTTGCGCATCCAGTAAACCCTTGTTGTAGAAATGTTTTCCGAGTTGATTAACAAAAAACTGGAGCACGTCTTCGGCTTCAAATTGACCTAGATCTACGTCGGCATGCTCTGACATATAGGTTTGAATGTCCGATACTAAGCTGTTTCGTTCTTCTTGGGAAAACTCGAGTCCAATCATGATCGCTTTTTTTAAATGAGTTACTCCAATCTAAATCATTTCCTTAGATGAATAGAAATCCAACGCGATTTGAGTTGTGTCCCTGCAGTTTTCGTGTTAACCTGAGAGACCACCAAACCATGCAGCAACGATTCGATCTCTCGACATGAATGACTTTGAAAAATTAGGCACCTTTTATTTAGGGAGGGGTGTGAATGAGCCCGGGCAATCTTCTTCGGACGGAGAACTGCTGCTTTATGACGCCAAAGACCTCACCACGCACGCTTTGTGTGTGGGGATGACGGGTTCTGGTAAGACAGGATTATGCATTGGCATGTTGGAAGAAGCCGCTATTGATGGCATTCCGGCCATTGTGATCGACCCCAAAGGGGATATAGGCAATTTAATGCTCGCCTTTCCGGGGTTGTCTGGCTATGATTTCAGGCCTTGGATTGATGAATCCGAAGCGGCTCGAAAAGGGCTTTCTCCGGACGATTTTGCGGCCAAAACTGCGGCGACTTGGAAAAATGGATTGGCTTCTTGGGGGCAGGATGCTTCCCGCATAGAAAAAATGAAGGCGGCCGCCGAGGTTTCCATTTACACTCCCGGCAGCTCCGCAGGCCTTCCTTTGACGGTTTTGAAATCGTTTAACGCGCCGGGCCCTGAAATTCGAGACGATCACGACGCCCTTCGTGACCGTGTGATGGCGGCCGTTTCAGGCTTACTGGCCCTTTTAGGGATTGAAGCCGACCCGGTTCAAAGTCGGGAGCACATCCTATTGTCCAATATTGTGCAACAGGCGTGGGTTCAAGGTCAAAATTTGGAACTGGCCGACTTAATTCGAGCCATCATGACGCCGCCTTTTGACCAATTAGGGGTGTTCGATGTTGAAACGTTTTACCCATCTTCGGACCGAAATGCGTTGGCCATGCAGCTCAACAATGTGCTGGCTTCGCCGTCCTTTTCGGCGTGGCGAGAAGGCGATCCCATTGATATTGCTCGCTTGTTGCACACGCCTTCCGGCAAGCCTCGCATTTCCATTCTTTCGATTGCACACTTGAACGATGCGGAGCGCATGTTCTTCGTAACCATGGTGCTCAACGAATTGACCTCATGGATGCGGCAACAAGCGGGTACATCCAGTTTACGAGCCATTTTTTATATGGACGAAATATTTGGCTATTTCCCGCCCTCAGCCAATCCTCCATCTAAAGGACCCATGCTCACCTTGCTAAAACAAGCTCGGGCGTTTGGATTGGGTTGTGTGTTGGCCACCCAAAATCCGGTAGATTTAGACTATAAAGGCCTTGGAAACACCGGCACGTGGTTCATCGGACGATTGCAAACCGAACGGGATAAACTTCGCGTGCTCGACGGGCTAGAGGGCGCTTCTGCGGCCGCTGGGCAGAAATTTTCCAGGGCGGATATTGATCGGGCGCTTTCGGGACTGGGTAACCGAGTTTTCTTGATGAACAATGTGCACGACGATGTGCCAGTGTTGTTTGAGACCAGATGGGTCATGTCGTATTTGCGCGGCCCGTTGACCCGATTCCATATTGAAACATTGATGGCGAGCCAGAAAGGGGCTAATCTGACTGGTGCAGGAACGGCACCGGGCGCGGTTTCTACCCCGACTTTCGGTTCCGGCGCATCGAATGCCTCTCCAGGCGCTCGTACAGCACAGGTCGATACCGTATTGCCGGGCTCCATTAAGCAACTCTTTCTTCTCCCGACACGAGCAAATGGGCAATCGAGCCGCTTAGTGTATCAACCAATGCTCGCGGCAAGCGCGCAATTGCATTTTGTAAGTGCAAAGGGGAAGATGGACGATTGGCGCACAGCCTTCTATGTTACCCCTTTCCCAGAAGGCCATTCTGGATCGATTTGGGATGATTGTTTGTCCATGACTGAAGATTGGGAGCACTTAGACACGTCGTCACCTTCAGGGGCGGAGTTAGCCCCCCTTCCCGCTGCGGCAGCATCGGAATCGAAATACAAAACGTGGAAAAGCATGCTGGAAAGTCATGTTTACCAGAATGCGGCGGTAACCTTATGGGTCGATCCCAAAACCAAGTTGATGTCAGACGCAGGTGAGTCTGAAGGTTCATTCAGGGTGCGCGTTCAGCAGGCCAATCGAGAAGCACGTGATTTGGCATTGGAAAAACTACGCCAGTCGTATGCGCCTAAACTGGCGGCTGTTGAAGAGCGGATTCGCAAAGCGGAAATGAAGGTAGATCGGGAAGAATCGCAGTACGAACGCAGTAAAATAAATACAGCGGTTTCCATGGGATCGACGCTGCTTGGGGCCTTGCTGGGACGAAAAGCCGTTAGTGTTGGATCGCTTTCTCGTGCGGCTTCAACCATGAATCGTGCAGGTAGCACCATGCGTGAAAAAGGGGACATCGCTAGGGCCCAAGAGGATGTGGCGGCTGCCCAACAAAAACTTCGGCATCTGGAAGCTGTTTTTCAGGAAGACACGGATAAATTGGCTTCGCAGTATGAAGAAGTGGGCACGTTGGACGAGATTTTGGTTCGTCCGCGAAAATCGGATATTTCAGTGTCGGATTTGCGGGTGATTTGGACCCCATGGGCCGTAGATTCATCCGGAATCGCAACCCCACTGTACTAAAAGGGCCATCCCTGATTTCTCGCTACCCATTTCAACTCAAAGGTCGGGTTATTCAATTTGAAAGACTTTGGAGAATGCCTTCAATGCGGTAATCCGATCTCAGATGCTCATTCTTCCTGCCCATTTTGCGGAAGTTCAGAGATAGAAGTTTCGCGGGAAGATCTGCGGGTAAGGAAGATTGATATTGGGCACAATAACTGGACGGTAAACCAAGCTAAAACGGCGCTAGAACGTGAAATAGGGATTTCCATTAAGGGTCTGGACGACTTTTTGGTGGTAGTTCATGGTCGCGGATCTTCCGGCAAAGGCGGCGAAATCAAAGTCATGGTCCAAGACCTAGCGAGGGCCATGGTGGGAATGAAACGCCTTCGTGATTTTATTAGTGGAGAACACTTGACCAAGTCGTCTGGTGCTGCAAAACGCGTGTCAACAAACTATCCGAGCATTAAACAGCTCAAGGAATGGAACTCCCGCAATCCCGGCTTGTCCATACTGATCTTTTAAGGCCTTCGTTCGTTTTTAATCTCTTTTCGAAATAGAAATACCATCCTGCGCATGAAAGCTAGTGTTGACGTAATTGAATGCCCCAAATGTGGTGAAAATATTGATGTTAGCGCTGCACTAGTGGAGCGTCTTCGTCGGGAAAATGAGGTGGCGTTGTCTGCTTCTCGAAAAGAGCTTCGCGACAAAGAAAAAGCTATTGAAGCGCAACAGGCAAATCTCGAAAACACCGTAGCCGAAAAGCTTAAAGCCCAGTTAAATCAGGAACGCAGCCGCATCAAACTGGAGCTGGACAAGGAAAAAAGCGAACAGTTTGACGCCTTGCAGAAGGAACTGGCCGAAAAAAGCGGAAAAGTAAAAGAATTGAATCAGCTTCGGGCCACGCACAGCCAATTAGAGCGCCGCGTTGACGAAATGAAGGATGAATACGAGGCCAAAGCACAGGAAAAAATCAATGCCGAAGTTAAACGAGTCAAACTAGAGGCTCAAAAAAGCGCACAGGATGAATCGGAGCTTAAAATTCGCGAGCGCGACAAAACCATTGAGGACCTGAAAAACTCCCTCGCCGAAGCAAAGATCAGGGCCGAGCAAGGATCTATGCAGCTTCAGGGCGAAGTGCAGGAGCTAGCCATCGAAGAGTGGTTGACGAGCGCGTTTCCCTTAGACACCATTGAAGAGATTAAAAAAGGGGCGATGGGAGGGGACTGCATTCAGCACGTTAATACCCGTGAGCGCATGCACTGTGGGATGATCTACTACGAATCCAAGCGTACAAAAACGTTTCAACCAACATGGATCGGCAAACTCAAAGAAGACATGCGCCAAAAAGGCGCAGACATCGGGGTTTTGGTCACCGAAGTCATGCCGTCTGATATGGAAATGATGGGGCAACGAGACGGCATTTGGATTTGCACGTACACCGAATTTAAAAGCCTAGCGACCATCCTTCGGGCGATGGTGGTCAAACTTGATGCTGCTGTGGAGTCATCGCACAATCGAGGCGAAAAAATGGGCATGTTATACGATTACATGACCGGGGCGGAATTCAAAATGACGATCGAGTCCATCGTAGAGGGCATAGGCTCCATGTATGAGGACTTGGAGTCCGAAAAACGGTCCATGCGACGGATTTGGAAGAAGCGCGAAAAACAAATTGAACGCGTGATTCTATCCACAACCGATATGTACGGCGCCATTCAGGGCATCGCTGGTCTAAAAGCGCTTCCTACGTTCAAGGCGCTTGAACTGCCTGCCGGCGAGGAGGACGACGATGACGAAGCACCAACGCATCGCTCCCTGCAGGAGCCGGGGAGCCTGTTTTAAGCACGCCTTTGGCGTACCTCCCGCAAAAAGCGGCGCGTCAACTTATTTCAACGTCCGATCGAGATACGCCTTAAGCCTAGTCCACGCATCGAGTGCTGGAGCTGAACGTGTTTCAGCATCTTCATCGACACGTAGCCAAAATCCGTGGCCTACCTCGTCGTAGATATGCAGATCATTTTCGATACCTGCCGATCGTAATGCAGCCTCAAACGCTTCGACCTGTTCTGGAGCTGGTCCATTATCCAATCGGGCAAACGTTCCGTACACCTCGTGGCTCATGTGCGCCAAAGCAGTTGGATCGTCTAGTAGGCGTCCATAAAAAATGGCTGTGGCTTCGTGATTTACACCATCCAACCCAAAAGAAAGAGCAATACCGCCTCCAAAACACCAACCCATAGCACCAACTTTCCCGGTAACATCCGGACGAGACCGCAAATAAGCCGTTGCGGCATCCAAATTGGCGATAACACCGGGCATATTGGCATTGGCCTCAGTAATCAACGCGATATTTTCGTCCTGCGTCGTTCCCAGGCGACCAGAAAAGAGATCGACTGCCAGCGTCACGTAGCCTTCGGCAGCAAAATCGTCGGCAACCTGCCGAACTCGGTCCGAAAGTCCATTCCATTCATGAATAATGACCAATGCGGGGAAAGGACCGTCTCCTTCAGGCACGGCTAAGTAGCCGGTAGTAGCCGAATCTCCCTGCATATAATGAAGGTTCATGCCCTCCAATTCGTCGCCATTCCCTACAATTGCAGGGGGCATTTGATCTATTGCCGTAGGAGCGAAGGTGACTTTCGTCTCAGGCGCCGGGCTAGATTCTGGCTCAGGTTGTGAACAGGCTGACGCTGAAAACACAACAAAAGCAAAAAATATCTTCAAAAATTGGGAATGGCTTTGCATTTGGACTCTCAGAAAAGATTAGCTTGTTGGATCGGGTCTGGTGGCATTAAAATGCGGTTTAGACCGACCAATTACAAGAAGGCTTTGAAGGATCCGGTTGATTAACGTCAACAAAATGAAATCTTACGCATATAAGATTTTAGCTTTCAAGGCAATACAACACATTTCAAGGCAATCCCAGATAGGCGCATGGCACTTTACAAGCAGAAACCAGCCGCATTAACCTCTACCGTGGGCGATGGTACATCGATCCAAGGTGCTGGATATGCCTTTTCCTTACCTGACACTTTTCACGATACCATGCAAGGGGTGTTCTTCGCTGAACGCGATCACGCCGAAACGTTGGAAGCCTTAAAAGAAGTAGAAGAAGTAACCTTTGAAGGAACGTGGTACAAGCGCACGCAAGCCGGAACGGTGCGTGGACAAAAGAAAACATTCATCGTGACCGTCGAAAAAGTTGTACCTGTTTCGTTAGGTTTACGAGTTAATTTTAGCGTTAAGAGCGAAGCCTAGCCCGTCAAGTGGGTTGAGAGCAGGTGGAATCCTACGTATTGGGGTCCATCATTGTGCAAACCTAGGTGCTTTAGGTTGAAAAAACGCACAGGCGTCCGTTGATTTCGACCGATTGGAATCCAAACATGCTCCGAATCCAATCCAGTGTTTCGCGTCGATAGATGAACACATGGGTTGGGTCACGTTGGTAGTGCCAATTTGCAAAATCTATGGTGGCGTCATACAAATACGTCATGCAATACAGTTTCCCACCTCGATGCAAAAGTCGTTTTAGCAACGCGAATTCTTGGGAAGGATGGTGAAAGTGTTCGATCACCTCACAGCACACAATGAAGTCGTATTGGTTACGCAGCAATTCGGGATGATTGGCAAAAAACGGGTCGTATTGAACGATCTGAAAGTCGTTGTCTTGCAATAGTTTAGACGCAACAGGCCCCGTTCCACTACCAAAATCCAGGCCCGCGTGATGGGTGCTGAAATCAATCAGAATTCGATCTACGATAGGGGATACAAACTGTTGGTATCCCCTATCGTTTACGTCGTTATGATGCTCTTCATACCGGGATATTTCAGCCTTTTCGCTTGGATAGTCACGGCGGGGTCTGAAAATTCCGCCGCAATTAGGACAACTGAAAAAGCGGTTCTGGAAGAAAGGCATTCCAATAGACTCGCAAAGAGGACATTCCGGGTCCAAATGTTTGTCGGTATTGGATGATGTGCGATTCTCGGTCATTTATCCCCATGAACGGCAATATCTAGCAGCATTTGATCTGGATGGCGCGTTTTATTTACCCAAAAATGGATGAGAAAAAACGACGCAAACAAAATCGGAAGGATTAATACGCTACCCTCGGCACCGAAGGCTCCGCCTGATAGCCAATCCGGGCCTACGGGTGTTTGCACAATGAGGCTAGGGTCTTTCTGGCCACTTGCCGCAAACCCAAAAACCGATGCCTGGAAGAAATTCCAACCGAGATGTAACCCAACAGGTAGCCATAATTGACCCGTTTTTAGGTAGGCATAGATCAATTGCGGGGTAATGGCGACAATGATTAAGCTTGAAAGTAACGTCGCGTTTGGATTCATGTGATGAATGAACCCAAAAACTACTGAGTTTATCAAAATAGCCCACCAAATGTTGAGCCCTTCCACAAGGTTTTGAAACAGATACCCGCGGAAAACGAGCTCTTCCCACCAGGCAACAGCGGTTAAGGTCAAGAAAACAGCTAAAATAGAACTCCAAGCGATGGGCCCAATTCCCATGATGATGTTTTCAGGGTTATTCCACCACGTGAATCCCTGAAATTCAATTAGACCTAGCGCTTCCAGCAGAAAATACATGGCTGCCATAACCAATGCGCTATTGAAAATTCCAGACAGGACGTCTAGAAGGGCAAAGCGATCAAATTTGAGCCCAAAAGAGGGTAGGGAGCGCTTGTCAATGAATTTGGCTACTAACCATACCGCGACGGTCGAGGCGAAGGCAACAATCCCAAATTGGAGTCTTGATGTTTTGGGAAGACTTCCGAGAATTGCTCGGACAGTAAACATCGTGATCACTGACAAAGCAATAAAAACAACCAGAAAAATGGCGATGCGCCATCCAGCTCTAATTTTTCTGGTTTCTGGATTTACAAATACATTATTCATTAGCGTGTCCTGGGTTAGATAATGTGGGGCACTACGAAGCACCCCATTCCCGAGTTACAGAACAACCGGTATTGTCCCCAATAAATATCAACTTGTCCTTTATTTTAATTTGACTTGAGAGTCCTGGCGGTATCGAACCAGGATTAACATGATGCCGAAAAAAGCGAATACTCGATGTTTTTGTGCGAGTTCTGGGTCCGTGAACATGGAATAGATGAAATAAGAAGTGATTAGACTTAGAACCGCGTACTCTACCCAAAATGGAATGTACTTCTTCAGTTTATTGCCCCAAATCGCTAAGGGTACAAAGAGCAAAATGGGAATGAGGGGAATTAAGTTAGAATAGGATTCCATGTGATTAAGGTCTTTTTATTACAGCACTCCAGCGTTCCAGCATTGCAAGATGGGTAAACGCATGGGAGTCAGAGAGTAGTGCAGTCCATCTCCAACGGTATGCAATTGGCAGTAGAAATACTAGGAAGGTTTGCCTCAAACGAGAAGGGCTTTGCTGTTTGGAATGATTAATTCGTATAATCCGTCCAAACGATGCTTTTAGGTTCAACCACGACTTCTTACAAATGGAGATTCCTCATGCGCAGTCTGTCGGTTTTGTTTTCGTTGATCTTTGTGCTAACAGTAATAAGTTTTTCGTCACGTAACGCAAACGCTCAGATGGCGGATGCTCCAGCGTACAACAAGGTGGTATCAGCCAATCCGTTTGGTCTGTTGTTGGACCTGTTTAATGCCGAATACGAGCGAGTTGTAGCGGGTTCAGCTACGGCCGGGATAGGAGGATCCGCCTATTTTGGAGCGGATGATAAATACGTTAACGCTGACGTTTTTTGGAGATTCTACCCACAAGGGGCGCCTTTAAATGGCTGGGCCTTTGGCGTGAAAGTTGGCTTAACCACGGTAGACGATCAAGGCGATTTTCTAACCTCTTCCGTGTCGCAAGGTACCTATTTCGGAGCAGGCTTCGATCTAAACCGGAGCTGGGTTATGGGGAAGAATGACAATTTTTATGTTGGAACTGGGTTTGGCCTCAAGCGATTGTTTGGTGCAAAAAACGCTGCGCTGGAGTATATCCCAACCTTCCGGATCGTAAACGTAGGGTATGTTTTCTAAAGGTTCTATTCTCTAGCTAACACCGTCATTTTGCCGTTCATGGTGGCGCGGTGACCTGGGAAAGAACAAATAATGTCATATACCCCCGGTTCCATCGGCGCGGTAAACTCAATAATTTGTTCGGCTTCGTGACTTAGCAGGTCCGATGCGACGATTATGATGGCATTTTCTGGAATGAAGTCTTTTTCAAATCCAGCCCCGCCCATCGCATCTGCCATTGCTCCGACCGATTCGCCTTGTCCTGGCGGAACGATCAAGAGGTTGTGCGGAAGGAAATCATGGTTTTCAAACCGGATTTTGACGGTTTGCCCAGCTGTAACAGCGAAATTGGGCCGGTTGTAGCGCATTTGTTCAACGACCGTCCCCACGACAATAAGTCCGTCCTCAGACCGTCCTTCGAACTGCTCTGCCAGCTTTTCAGGTGTCATATCAAACGGGGAGCGATCCAACGCCGTGACCAAGGCCGAGGAATCGTGATCCCAAAGCGTTTCTACTCGTTTTGCCGCGAGACGCGCATGCGCCACAGGCGAAGCAAGGACTTGGGCCAATAACTCTCGGTCCTTAACATTGTGCTGTTGATGCAGCCATAATCCTTCAAGGATATGGTGCGCATCGGCTTCGGAGGAAGGATCAAAACCCGATAGCCACTTTTTAGCGGCTGCTATTACTTCATCCGTATTGCGCTCCGAAAGTTCGATGCGAGCACGATACCTGACTCCGTTTACCGGGTCCGTTAGGTGGTCAAGAAGTTCTTCAATCGGTGCGCCATCAATGTTAGCCGGCTCGGTGAGCGGTCTGCCTGGCGCTGTAATTCTGTAAATGCGTCCATGCTCATGATCCCTATTAGGATCACGCACATTGTGCTGCATATGTCCAATGATCGCATTGGCCCAATCGGCGACGTAGAGCGCACCATCATCCCCAATTTCGAAGTCAGAGGGTCTGAAATTGAGGTCGGATGAGTCAATCAAGTCAGCCGTTTCTTTCCCGGTCACAAATCCTGTACGGGAGTCGATGCTTAAGTCGTACTGCTTTATTCCCAAAAACGCGATCACGTTTAGGAGAATGAAGTCCCCTTCCATGGATGGAGGTAGATGCGAGCTGGAGATGATTCCACTCGATGTGACTGGCCGGACGGTGTTGTCGAGCAGTTTCTGCATGCGAAAAGCACCAGGCTCTTCGTCATTGGGTACGACCTGGTAAGCGCGGCCCCCGGTTGCATCGGTCGCATAATGGTAGCCCCAATAGTCAAACGAGGTGCCGTGGGCGTTCGGGGAGTTGTCGGCGTGAAAACTAAACTCGTGGGTGCGAGGATTGAACCGATACATGCCCGAAACATCCGATTCTTGGTTGTTGGTCCATGGCGTTTCCACATTGGAGAGATTAAATACGCCTCGTTGATAGTAGAGGTATCCATCTGGACCATACACAAATCCATTGGCCGAATGGTGGGTATCGGCAGATCCCAGACCGCTCATCAAAATGATCTGCACATCAGCCACATCATCGCCGTCGGTGTCCTTGAGGAACAGGAGATTGGGAATGGAAGCGACAATCACGCCACCATTCCAGAATTCGAATCCGGTTGGGTTGTGTACTTTCGCAAAAGTGATAACGGTGTCGGCGACGCCATCTCGGTTTTCATCCGGAAGAATGAGTAAGCGGTCGTCCATTTCTTTGAGGGGCTCCCATTTCGGATACGTCGCCCACGAAGCAACCCAAAGGCGTCCTTTGGTGTCTACACTCGTCTGAACCGGGTTGACGAGCTCCGGAAACATCTCTTCCGAGGCAAACAGGTTCACTTCCAAACCATCGGGCAACGTCATGGCTGCCATGGATTCTTCGGCGGTTGCGTATTTGACGGTTCCTGTTTTGCTTTCGCCGTCTTGAAGCTGCTCCTCACCGAGATTGGTTTCAACCTTTACAGCAGGAGGTACGTTCGAGTCGTCGGCTTGAATGCTTTGTCCCTTGGCTGCCGCCCAGATCACGTTGTCTCGGTTGGCGGTCATCGTGTCGAGCTGCTCCAATTCGTGATTGAGCACGTCGTAGTTCGTTTGGCCGTTTGTAAAGGCTAAAAGCGAACGTCCGCCCCAGACGTCGTTACCATCCGTAGCGCGGTAGCGGTTAAACCAATGCCAATTTTTGTCTAGGACCGCTCGACGAATCGATTCTAATTTTTCATCCGCTTCACTGGGAGCCCAGCCCAAGATGGCTTCGGCTGCTATAGCACCTATCACGCGATTCCCCTCTTGATTGAGGTGGACTCCGTTGATGGTTAGCGCGTCATCGTGCGCGTCGTAGGCTGCAAGCGAGGGATTGAAAAGATCAACAAAGTCGACTCCCTTAGCCAACGCGACCGCTTTGGTGACATCGGTGTAAGCGGCAAGGCGTCTGTTGTGCTCCGCGCCGTCCGGAAAATTGGGATCGTTTAGGTTCTCGAAAGCGATGGGAGAGAAGAGAACGATTCGCGGAGGCCCTTCACCGGTGTACGTCTTGGCCTGCGTACTGTCTATCCACTGTGTAAGAGCCGTCCCGTATCCTGGTGCATCGCCGTAGAACGATTCGTTATACCCAAACATGGCAAAGATTACATCGGCTCCTGAATGAGCGAGGTATTCGTCGACGGTAGGGAAACCAACTTCGCGAGGCCTGCGATCTATCCGATCACCAGAGAAGCCTTGATTACGAATTACCAGATCGAGTCCCGATAGCTCATTTTGCAGATAGGTTTCAAACCACCCATCATGCTGCATGCGATCCGGTAACGCGTTGCCTATCAACACAATACGGTCGCCCTTATTCAGTTCGATAGCGGGGTCAGGTGTGCACCCTGCAACGGTAATGAGCAAAAAAGCTAAGAGACCCAGGTGGATCCGGTTTCCAGTATTCATGGTGAGGAAGCGTTTAGGTGAGATCAGTTCTCTACAGTAGTCGGTTTGGAAGCATCCATGATGGGCGAATCCCACCCAGCCATATCCGAAGGACGAACGCCTAAGCGATATCCGTCAAAAGCGAAAGGTACGGGGTTGTAGGGACCAACGAAGTCAATATTCATGTCGCTGGTAATCGCATCCTCCATTCCAAGGGCCCAGAAGGCTGCATTTATCATCATGCGCCGGAATCCATCGTTCAAAAAGTCTTCTGAGGCGCCGTGAGTGGTCGTAAAAACACGGCCTGTTTGCGCTCCTGAAACCGCACCAGAAGCGGCGCCGGAGTAACTCCGGGTCCATACCACCGGTACTTTTTCTTTTTCAGGATCGGGCTCGGCATCTGCTTCCATTCCATTCAACACGACCCCCACCGCAAGAGTGCGGGAATCGGGCATGGGGTCGGCAAAATAGCCTCCCGATTGAACGTGCATATCGCGCACCCCACGCATAATGGGGTGGTCCACTTCTGCATCAATTGGGTTTACAAGAGAACTCTGTTCGTGATTGGTGCCGTAGTGCCCAGCCCACGTTTCGCCCAAAACTTGCCGGCCAAACCCTTTGAGGTATTCTTCGCCCTCGTAATTCCAGTTGTACTTGGCAAATTGCCCTTCGATACCTGCAAACGCATGGGTGGATGTTCGAATTCCGAATACAGGCCCTGCGCGGTCCAGATAGTCCACGATATGTTGCATTTCTTCTTCAGAAAAATCCTGAAAACGAAGCCCCATGATGAGCAAATCGGCGGTTTCAAGGGCTTCAAGTCCTTTTATGTTGGAAGAACCGGGTTGAATAAAGCCTTCATCGTTTAGGGTAAAAAAGACGCTCGTTTTGAACCCATATTCTTTCGATAGAATCCGCGCCATCGCAGGTAGAATTTCTTCCGATCGGTATTCATGGTCTCCGGCGAGCAACACAATATGTTTGCCTACACCCGGACCTTCGGTACCTTCATACGTGACCAGATGCGGATTGGAGTTAACCTCAGGTTCAGGCATAGTGGCATTCTGGCAGCTAACAGCAAGGGGTGAAAGCATTAGGATAGCAGCGAGCGCGATTCCCGTTATGGAAAGACGCGGGCAGCGAGTGCAATGGGGCATGACGATTGATGACAAATGGGTGAGAGTCTAGAAACGAG
>JAURGV010000119.1 GCA_030833605.1 Rhodothermales bacterium | reverse complement strand
AAAGGGATTCAGATAACTCCTTGTATACGAAATGAATTCTATCGCTTCCTCGGCGCATATTAACGAGTCGGGTAAACTTACCGTTCGGTTTGACGATCAAATAGTAAGGTATTTTGTGATCGCAACCGCCATTTGGGGCTTTGTCGGCATGCTTGTCGGTGCTCTGATTGCCTTGCAATTACCATTTTGGCAAGCAAACCTCGGCCAGTACCTCTCCTTTGGACGTCTGCGCCCGCTTCACACGAATGCTGTAGTGTTCGCCTTTGCTGGAAACGCGGTGTTTGCTGCGATTTACTACTCCACTCAACGACTCACTAAAGCGCGTATGTTTAGTGATATGATGAGTCGAATCCACTTTTGGGGTTGGCAAACCATCATTGTTTCCGCGGCCATTACCCTACCACTCGGAATCACGACGAGTAAAGAATATGCCGAGTTAGAATGGCCTATCGACGTCCTCATTGCGGTGATTTGGGTGATATTTGCGGTGAATTTCTTTATGACCTTAAAGGTTAGAAGAGAAAAACACATGTATGTGGCCTTGTGGTTTTACATCGCTACTATTGTTACGGTAGCCGTGTTGCATATTGGAAACAGTCTAGCGATCCCCGTTGGTTTGTTTAAATCTTACCCCATTTTCGCAGGAGTTCAAGACGCGTTTGTTCAGTGGTGGTATGGTCACAATGCGGTTGCATTTTTCCTTACCACTCCGTTTTTGGGTTTGATGTACTATTTCCTTCCCAAAGCGGCTGATCGTCCGGTCTTTTCCTATCGATTATCGATTGTGCACTTCTGGAGTCTCGTGTTTTTGTACATCTGGGCTGGTCCGCACCACTTGCAATACACTTCGGTCCCAGAATGGGCTGTTACCCTCGGTATGGTATTTTCCGTGATGCTTTGGATGCCAAGTTGGGGTGGAATGATCAATGGACTATTCACCTTACGCGGTGCTTGGCATAAGCTGAGAGATAGCGTTGTGCTCAAAATGTACGTGATCGGCATAACGTTTTACGGAATGTCTACCTTCGAAGGGCCTATGCTATCCGTGAAAACGGTCAATGCGCTATCTCACTACACCGACTGGACCATTGGGCACGTTCACGCTGGAGCCTTGGGCTGGAATGGATTTATGACCTTCGGCATGATCTATTGGCTGCTTCCAAAATTGTGGAAATCGGATCTATGGAGCCCAAAACTGGCCAATGCGCATTTCTGGATTGGTACGATAGGTATGTTGCTTTATGTAATGTCGATGTACTCCGCTGGTGTCACCCAGGGATTGATGTGGAGAGCCTTTGATGACGCAGGCCGACTCATTTATCCAGACTTTATGGAGACCGTAATTGAAATCGTACCTATGTACTGGGTACGCTTAGTCGGCGGTACGATGTACTTAGTGGGAATGATTTTGCTTGGGGTCAACATGATAATGACCATCCGTACTGCTACGGAAAAACCAAGCGATTCTGCCATTTTGGTAAATGCATAAGCCTTTTCGATTTTAACTGAACGACCCCAATGAGCAAATTCATTCAAACCGATGGCCGTCACAGAACCCTAGAAGGTTGGCCGCTTATTTTTACCATTTTGACGGTGCTTTCGGTACTTGTCGGCGGAACGGTTGAGTTCTTGCCGCTGGTTCTTATGGAAAGCAATATTCCTACGATCAGCACTGTGACTCCCTATACCCCGCTGGAACTCACGGGTAGGGATATTTACATCCGCGAAGGGTGTGTCAGTTGCCATTCCCAAATGATTCGTCCTTTCCGCGATGAATTGGAGCGATACGGTGACTATTCGAAACCTGGTGAATCGATATACGAGAGACCTTTTCTTTGGGGATCAAAACGCACGGGGCCAGATCTAGCCCGGGTTGGCGGTAAATATCCTGACCTTTGGCACGTTCGCCACATGGAAAATCCGCGATCAACCAGTCCTAGCTCGTTGATGCCCAAATACGATTGGCTGTTGAGCAGAGATCTTGATCTACAGTCGGTCCCTGCGAAAATGAAAGCACTTCGTTCTTTGGGTACCCCGTACACGGACACGGAAATCGCTGGCGCCATTGATGACGCTAGTGCACAAGCTGCGCATGTCGCACGTAACGTGGAGTCCAGTGGTGGACCAACGGGCCTAGCCTCCAAAGAAATTGTCGCCGTTGTTGCCTATTTGCAGCGTTTAGGCACAGACCTCAAATAAGATAATCCCATGATGAAAGAAGTAGTAAGGGCCATGGAATCAGGTGCGCTAGCGTATATAGGCCTATTTGCTTTCATAGTTGCATTTACCCTCATTCTCGCACGTGTGGCCATTATGAAAAAACGTGAACGGGAAGAAAACAAAGGCTTGCCATTGGATGGCCCAGCTGAATTTTATCCTGAGCAGAACTGAAACCATTTGAATGACCATGTCTGAAAACGAATCCAAAACGAATTCCACTGTGCCAGACGAGCCCATCATTTCTGGACACTCTTATGATGGTATCGAAGAATACGATAACCCAATGCCCGGTTGGTGGGTTTGGTTGTTTATTGCTTCTATCGTTTGGAGTCCCATATATATCTTGGGTGTCCATCAGTTTGGGTTTATCAATTCCTACGAGGATGATCTTTCCGAACAACAGACCGAATTGGTAGAAATCAGAGCAGCTTTCGAAGCAGCCAATCCAACAGCTACGGTAACGGAAGAGTCCATCGCGGCTTATGTCGGCGTCCAAGAACACATCGATAGTGGAGCTGTGTTGTATTCGACCAACTGCGCCATGTGCCACGCGAATAACGCAGGCGGTTTAATTGGACCAAACCTGACGGATGAGTATTGGATTCACGGTTCAAAGAACACTGACATGTTCACCGTCATCACCGAAGGCGTATTGGAAAAAGGGATGACTCCTTGGGGGGCCTTTCTTTCTGCCGAACAGCGTTCTCAATTGATTGCATTCATCCGCTCTGTTCAAGGATCCAACCCCGAAGGTGCAAAGGCACCTGAAGGCGACATGGCTGTAGCGGCTACAGAAGCAACCTCAGAAGGCTTATAAGGCCTAAAAACGTTTTTATTGCGTTCTTACCCAGAGTTCGCTTCCGTTATGCTTGAACCCCCCGGCCGATCTGCTCCTAGCGTTTTACATTCACCAGAGGACGTTTTAACGACACTTTCCAGTGACGGAAAGAGACGCTGGATGTATCCGACCGAGACAAAAGGCCGGTATCATTTCCGGAGAAAGATCTTAGCGTGGGTTTTGATCGTCCTGTATTTGGCTCTACCCATCATCCCCATCAAGGGAATGCCGGCGGTCATGCTGGATTTCGTTCATCGGGAGTTTTCACTATTTGGGCTCATATTTTATCCGACCGACACCCTACTCATGATGATATTCATGGTTGGGATATTGTTGACAGTGGTCTTAGTGACAGCGCTCTTGGGTCGTGTATGGTGCGGTTGGGCATGTCCGCAAACCGTGTATTTGGAATTCCTTTTTCGGCCCATTGAACGATTTATTGAGGGACCGGAGCACGTTCGAAAACGCAGAAATGAGGGGCCAAATACGGCCGATAAGTTCGTACGAAAAGGAATCAAGCAGGGTGTTTTCTTGGTCATCGCCATCCTCCTTTCTCACACCTTTATTGCCTATTTCGTGAGTTGGAGCACCCTCATCGAGTGGTTACAAAGGCCGCCCGCAGAAAATTGGGGCTTTTTCCTTTTGACGTCTTTGGTGACCGGCCTGGTTTGGTTTGATTTTGCTTATTTCAGGGAGCAAATGTGCACCATCGCTTGTCCGTATGCTCGCATGCAGTCCATTATGCTGGATCGCGACTCCATGATTGTTTCCTACGACCCCAATCGCGGAGAACCACGCGGCAAGTTTTCTAAAAAGATTGCAAATCAAATTGAACAGGGCGTATTGCCGGCCCAGGGCGACTGTATTGACTGCTTCGCCTGCGTTAGAACGTGTCCAACAGGCATCGACATTCGGGATGGACTACAAATGGAATGCGTGGCTTGTACGCAATGTGTGGATGCGTGCGATCACATCATGGACAATTTGGAGAAACCGCGCGGTTTAATCCGTTACACATCGGAAAATCAGCTGGAGGGGATTAAAACGAATATTATTCGCCCTCGGTCTGTGATCTATCTGACCCTTATCATCCTCATTTTTTCCGCGTTTACCCTCACGTTGACCAGCCGCGATGCCTTTGACGTCAATATTGGAAGAGTGGTCGGCGAGCCGTTTAGTGAACTTCAGGATGGAAGAATTACCAATCGGCTTCGATTTAGGGTTCGCAATCAGACTGCAGACCCCTTGGAATTCGATTTTGCTCCAGGAACGCCTTCGTCCATGGTAATGAGAGTCGTAGGCGCCGCCCCCGTATCACTGGAACCGGGTGAGATAAAACGAATCGAAGTCTGGGTAATTGTACCCCGAGAGGTGTTTTCAGAGACCTCTATTGATGCTAGTTTCAAGATATCGTTCTCAGATGGAACCGTTTTGGAGCCCGTTTATACACTTTTAGGACCCAATTCAAATTAACATGCAGCAGTCTTTTTTTGACAAAGGCTTGGGATGGCCTGTGGCTATTGTGGGCTTACTCCTTTTTAGTGTAGCCACCATGGGCACGTTTCTATTTGCGGCTAATTCCGATGGTGGAGCGCAGGTTGTGGAATCCTATTACGAACAAGCCGTTCACTGGGACTCGCTCGCTGCTGCCCAAAACGAACTTGCAAACCGAAAATGGATAGCGGTTGTGATGATCGAGAAAGATCGCGGTCAATTTTATGTTCAAGACGAAAACGGCCAACGAGTTAACCAGCTCGAGGGCAACGTAACCCTTTCAAGACCTCATTTGTCAGCTCCTGTTGGGACTACCGCTTTACAGGCAGTAGAAGCAGACTCATCCTACCTTTTCCCCTTTCCTGATGCGAAGGCCGGTCTCTGGGATTTTACCTTTGATCTTTTCGACGGGCCGACACCGATCCAAATTGTTGTAAGAAAAGATGTCATGGACTGAATCACAGCTCACTGAACATCCTTGTACCCATTGCGGACTTCCGGTTCCCTCCTCTCGACTTTCCAACGAACCGTCTTTTTGCTGTACGGGATGTGAAACCGTACATCAGATCTTAGCAACGAGTGGTCTAGGCGAAACCTATTACCGCCTTCGCAACGCCTCAGACACGCGTAAACTTCGCGCACCGGCTCGTACCCACATAGATGCGCCCCTGCTCAGTGAGTTGGATTCAGCGTCCTTTGCGGAGTCCCATACCCAAAAGCTGGATGGTGGGTACGCCAGAACTCATCTTTTTTTAGACGGCGTCCATTGCGCTGCCTGTGTTTGGCTCGTAGAACGACTCCCAACGGAGCAGCCGGGAGTCCGTGTCGCGCAGTTGAACCTGCCGAGGGCTCGACTTTCCATTGAGTGGAATCCAGAACAGGTTAAGCTATCTGAAATTGCTACGTGGCTTTCAAAATATGGCTACAGCGTCCAGTCTCGAGTCGATGGTGAAGAAGCACCCGAAACCAAGGATGAACGTTCTCTCCTTATTAAAATGGGGCTGAGCTGGGCTCTCGCCGGTAACGTCATGTTACTTACCTTCGCGCTTTATGCTGGATTAACGGAAGACAGCACAGGTTTGTATCAGGCTGCGCGATGGATGTCTTTAGGTCTTTCTATTCCGTGCGTCGTTATTGGGGGGTCTGTTTTTTTCAAGCGGGCCTATTACTCGATCCTACTGGCTTTTTCTGCCAGAGATTTCAGATATCTCCATATGGATACGCCCATTTCCATAGGTATTATTGTGGGATTTGTTACGAGCGCTTGGTCCACGTTGTCGGGGCAAGGTGAAGTCTGGTTTGACTCCATTACCGTTCTAATTGCTGCTTTATTGACCGCGCGTTGGCTCCAATTAAGGGCACGACGACTTGCCGGGAATTCTACCGAGCAGCTTTTGGCGCTACTACCTTCCATGGCCAGAAAAGCATCTCAAGATGGATCCTTTTCCAAAGTGAAGACGGATGAATTAGTCGCTGGGGACATGGTACTGGTCAACCCCGGCGAATTAATTCCTGTGGACGGAATCATTGCAACGGGATCATCACTGATTAATTCTGCGGTGTTAACAGGAGAATCGATGCCCAAACGTTTAACTACTGGGGATCCCGTCTTTGCTGGTTCAACCAATGAATCCGAGCCGTTAAAGCTAATCGTTTCGGCAGCTGGTTCTGCTTCTCGGATAGGCCGACTGTTGTCTTGGGTGATTGACGATTCTTATTCAAAACCACCGATTTTGGGTTGGTCTAGCAAAATTGGAGGTTGGTTTACCCTCATCGCTTTAATTCTCGCTGGCTGTACCGCGATGTTGTGGTGGTTTTTAGATCCTTCTTCCGTCTCAACTCACGTAGTGGCTTTATTGGTAATTACGTGTCCATGCGCGCTCGGTATGGCCACGCCATTAGCCTTAGCTGTTGGAACCGGAAAAGCGGCGCGAAAAGGCATTTTCATAAAGTCAGAGGCGGTGTTGGATTGGATTACACGTACTGATGCCGTGGTATTGGACAAAACTGGAACCCTGACAAAAGGAATTCCATCGGTTATTGACGTCATTATGCAGACCGATTCTTTTGATCAAAAACAAGTTCTGGATTGGTCTTCAGCCTTGGAGAAAGACAGTAATCACCCTTTGGCAAAAGCTTTTTATTCCCTCTCTCAGGATAAAGATGCTCCGTTGACATCGGAGATTGAGCATGTACAAGGCCTTGGAGTGCAGGGAAAAATAATGGAGCATTGGGTTCGCCTCGGCAGTCCAAACTGGATCACGCACCGACATGAACAATCAGAAGGCCTAATAACCTCCGTTCAGCGCGCCCAGCAAACCGTGGTGCTCTTAGAAATTGACCACCAACTAGCTGCTATTTTCGCTATTTCAGATCCCTTACGAAAGAATGCCGCCGACCTCGTGAGCGAATTCAAGAAACAGGGCAAAACAGTTTACATTTGCTCTGGAGACCAAGCCCTCACCACCCAGCTGATTGGTCGGACGTTGGGTATTCCACAGGCGCAGTGTATCGGCGAACAATCTCCCCTTCAAAAAAGAGACTTCGTGTCGAAATTAATGCAAGAAGGACGCGTAGTAGGGATGATTGGAGACGGCGTTAACGATGGAGGCGCTCTTAAAGAAGC
>JAURGV010000118.1 GCA_030833605.1 Rhodothermales bacterium | reverse complement strand
TGTTTGGTGATTCTGCTTTTGGAGACATGGATGGAGATGGGGACTTAGATGTGGCGATGACCGGGGATCGAGGCAACGGGGAACTCTTCAGCGTCATTTATCGAAACAATGGCTCTACGTTCACCGAGATCCAAACCGACCTTCCTGGCCTTTTAAACGGATCTGTGAGTTGGGCCGATTACGATCTAGATGGGGACTTAGACCTGTTTCTGACCGGAGGAAGGCTGTCTCCAGAAATTCTTCAAGGGGTTTCTTCCCTTTATATCAATGAAAATGGGACGTTTGTGCTACACCCCTTTGCATTTGATGGCATTTTGCAGGGCGAAGCCGCCTGGGGAGATTACGACAGCGATGGGGATCCCGATCTCATTCTTTCAGGGGCAACGAAACCCTACGGCCCCAGCGTGACCCGCTTATATAGAAACGAAAACGGTCAATTCGCCGCTGAGCTTGACCTAGAAGGGCTGAGCCGTGCCTCCTTGGCATTCGGAGACTACAACGGGGATGGGGATGATGACATCATCATGTCAGGAAAAGACAAAGATGGGAAGATTGTGATGCGTTTTCTGATAAACCTAGCTATTCCCGAGCTGATACCCGGCAGATAGTAGATTCTGCGTATATTGAGCGTCTCAAACCCATCGATTCTATACGGATTCTCGAATGATCGCAAGCATGACCGGCTTTGGCCGTGGAGAGGCAGAAGTACACGGATTTGTAGCCACCGTCGAATTACGGTCGGTAAACAGCCGATACTGCGAAATTAGCCCTAGAACACCGAAGTCAATCTCGGATCGCGAAGGCGAACTGCAACGCATTATCAAAGAAGCATTTTCTCGCGGACGGATTAGCGTATCGGTCCAAATCGATGAACCGGTGGAAGAAACGGCGCCTTTTGTCGTGAATGCCAAAGCCGTCGAATCGTATACCAAACTGCTGGACTCGGTGCGCCAAGCAGCTGGAATTGAAGAGCCCGTTCGGCTCGAACACTTGCTTAGGTATCCCGATATTTTTGAATCGGTTGAACCCCCTGCTCCGGAAGAGGATTACGGATGGGTCGCCGTTGTCAAGGCCCTCGACCTAGCCTGTAAGGGCATGCGCTCCATGCGGTTACAGGAAGGAGATGCCCTGCGGAAGGAGCTTGAAGATCGGCTTAATGGTACGGAAGAAAAGCTCCGCGAAGTGGAACGCCTCGCTCCCCTACGGGTGGTTTCCACCAAAGAACGACTTCAGCAACGCCTTGCAGAAGTCTTAGAAGACGGACGAATCGATCCCGATCGCCTCGAATTTGAAATGGCCATGTTGGCCGATAAACTCGATGTCCGCGAAGAGTGTGTGCGTCTGGATTCGCACTTGGTGCTTTTTAGAGAAGCAATTGCTTCAGGCGAACCGGTGGGCCGGAAACTGAACTTTTTAGCCCAAGAAATGAACCGCGAAATCAATACCATTGGCTCGAAATCCAACGATGCTGAAATGGCTCATTTCGTGGTGGGGATGAAAGAAGAGCTTGAAAAAATCCGAGAACAAGTGGAAAACGTCGAATAGTCCTGCCCATTGCCGGCTCGACCGTTAAAACGTAACTATGAACCAGGATACCTCGAACAAACCCTGCATCATCATCCTCGCGGCGCCCAGCGGGTCGGGGAAGTCTACCTTGTCTGCGCGCCTTATTGAAGCCATTCCGTCCATCTTTTTTTCGGTATCGGCGACCACGCGGGCGCCGCGAGCCCATGAAAAAAGCGGTGAACACTACTATTTTTTAAGTAACGAAGCGTTTATCGCGCAGAAAGACGCCGGTTTGCTGTTGGAATACGAGGAGGTATACCCTGGGTGTTGGTACGGCACGTTGAAGTCTGAAATTGAACGTTCTTCCAAAGAGGCCCCCGTTTTACTAGACATCGATGTGGTCGGGGCGCTGAACGTAAAGCAGCAATACGCCGACCGGTGCCTCGCCGTGTTTATCAAGGCCCCATCGTTAGAGGCCTTAAGCGCTCGATTGAAAGCCCGTGGGACAGAAACCGAGGAGTCATTGGCCCTTCGGATTGGGAAAGCGAGCCACGAGCTTACTTTTGAACGAAAATTTGATCATGTTGTAGTCAATGACGACCTAGAAAAAGCCTCGTTAGAGGTGATTTCATTGGTTCGAAATTTTCTTCGCTCGTGTTAACCGGCGTTTTGCCCCCTTTATGGACACCAACCTAACTCAAACCTCAAGCGCTCAATCTCGCCGAATCCTGCTGGGGATTTCCGGTGGCATAGCGGCTTATAAAACCGCGGAGTTGGTTCGTCACTTTAAAAAAGCGGGTGCCGAAGTTAAAGTCGTTATGACGCCCGACGCTACGCGATTTGTAACGCCATTGACACTAGGCACGCTGAGCGAAAACGAAGTCCACATCGAGATTTTCCCTGAAAATGAAGCCGGTTCGTGGACCAAACACGTTTCGCTGGGACTTTGGGCAGACCTATTTATTGTCGCTCCGGCAACGGCCCAAACCCTTTCCAAACTCGTGAATGGTGCGTGCGACAACATGCTTACAGCCGTGGCGCTAACGGCTCGCTGCCCGGTGCTGGTCTGTCCCGCCATGGATCATGACATGTACATTCATCCGTCGGTAGTGGCCAATCTGGACACCCTTCGGGCCCGAGGCGTTGAGGTGATGGAGGCCGAGCACGGCGCCCTGGCAAGTGGTTTGATCGGTCAAGGACGACTCCCAGAGCCTATTCATATTTTTGAAACAGCCTGCGGCATTCTAGAAAAAAGAGCCGCATCGCGAACAGGGAGCCTACAAGGGAAGAAAGTGCTGGTCACCGCAGGTCCTACTCGGGAGGCCATCGACCCAGTACGCTACATATCCAACCATTCCACCGGAACCATGGGATATGAAATAGCGCGGAGTGCCGCTCGCCGAGGAGCAGACGTTGTGTTAGTAAGTGGCCCCACCGCCCTCGCGACACCTGAAAACGTCCGGCGAATCGACGTTGAATCTACGCAGCAGATGTACGATGCTGTCCAAAGCCATGCCGACGCGGATGTCGTGGTGATGGTTGCCGCGGTGGCTGACTTTACGCCCGAAATGCCGTCCGATTCCAAAATCAAAAAGGACGGTACGGCCAGGGCATTAGCGTTAAAACCAACCATCGACATTCTCGGCGCGCTTGGATCCCAAAAGCGCCCTAGCCAACTGCTTATCGGGTTCGCTCTGGAAACGGACAACGGTGAATCGAATGCCCGTTCAAAACTGGAGAGGAAAAACCTCGACTGGATTGTATTGAATAATCCAAAAGAGAAAGGGGCTGGATTTGGAACCACCACCAATAAAGTCACCCTTTTAGGTACGTCTGGAGCCAAAGTGGAGCTCCCCCTCATGTCCAAAGATGAAGTGGCCGAGGCGATTTTGGAGACCACCTTAGGCAAAGCCAATCGGTAAGCTTCATCCGATCAAACCCAAAAGCTTACCCAGGTTGTAGACAGGGTTCTTGTTAATGAACGTGGATATTCTGTGTGGAATCTTTACGGACTTGGGAACGGTAAAGCTGTACTTTAGGATACCCCAGAAAGCCGGAACCACACTCGGAATTTCCTTCGGACTACTACTGCCCAGCACCTACCGCATTGTCAACTGACTTAGATCATATCCGCGCCGCCTTTAATCATCACATTTCTATGTATGGTTCATCGCTCATTGCGTCGACAGAAGCAGCTCCCATCGCCACCAAACCCGTAACCATGTACGATCTTATCCATCAGCTCATTCCGGCCGACTCCCCGCTTCATGCCATGCAAACGCTGGGAGAAGTGTCGGATTATGTGGCCAATACCGTGTTGATTGAGCTGGACGAGACTAGAATAAACCCAGTTTTCGGCGTTGGAAATCCAAATGCAGACCTTTTGGTGATCGGAGAAGCTCCCGGTGCCGACGAGGACAAACAAGGCGAACCGTTTGTGGGACGGGCTGGCCAACTGCTCACCCAGATTCTAGGAGCCATCGGATTTGATCGATCCGACGTCTACATCGCCAACATCCTCAAAAGCCGTCCCCCAGGAAATCGCGATCCATTGCCGGAAGAAGTAGCCGCCCACATTCCGATTTTACACAAGCAAATTGCGCTCATTAAGCCCAAGGTCATTTTGTGTGTGGGACGCACCTCCGGGACGTCACTTTTGGGCATTCAAGCAGCTCTTAAAGACCTTAGGAGCACGTTTCATGACTACCACGGTATTCCCGTTTTAGTCACCTACCATCCAGCCGCGTTGCTTCGCAATTCGAATTGGAAGCGCCCAACGTGGGAAGACGTTCAGTTGTTACGAAAGAAATACGACGAGTTAACCGCGCAATAAGACTTTAATGAGCGAATCGCTCTCCATCAATACTATGTCCGAATCCCTTCACGATCAAACTTCCAGACTGCCGGTTGCCGGACACACCAACCCGTATGTGCCTGCCGTTCAGGGTGGTTCGTCCCTTTCGACGAGTACATTGCCGTCCGGTCGAATGCCGCCCCAAGCCCTTTCGATAGAGCAGTCGGTATTGGGAGCGATGATGCTGGAGCGCGACGCGATCCCAAAAGCCATCGAAATTCTGCAGCGCGGATCGTTTTATTCCGAGCGGCACAATCTGATTTACGATGCGATTCTGAGTCTGTTTGAGCGAAGCAATCCGGTTGATTTCATCACGCTGGGAGATGAGTTAAAACGCCGGGGCAAACTCGATGAAATTGGCGGTGCGTACTACCTGACCGAGCTGACCTCGATGGTGGCGACTGCCGCTAACGTGGAATATCACGCCCGTATTCTGGCCGAAAAATCACTCCTGCGTGGATTGATCGAGACCATGACGACCATGATTGGTCGCGCCTACGAGCCTTCTGCCGATGCCTTTGAGTTATTGGATGAAGCCGAAAGCGACATCTTCAAGATTTCCGAATCGCAACTTCGCAAGTCAGCAACCTCCATGAATGAGGTGCTGAAGGAAACCCTAACGCGGCTCGAATCCATTCATGGTCAAGAAGGCGGTATTACTGGTGTACCGAGCGGATTCAAACGCGTCGATCAAATGACGGGTGGGTGGCAGCCTTCAGACTTGATTATTATCGCGGCGCGTCCTTCGATGGGAAAAACCGCTTTTTGTTTGGCCATGGCACGAAACGCGGCCCTTCATCCGGAAAAGCCGGCAGGAGTAGCCATATTTTCGCTCGAAATGAGTTCGCAGCAGTTGGCGCAACGTTTGTTGACGTCGGAAGCTCGTGTGGATGCCCAGGCGGCGCGCACGGGACGCCTAAGCGACGACGATTGGCCCCGATTGGCGCGCGCCGCAGGTAAGTTATCGGCCGCACCCATTTTTATTGACGATACACCCGGGCTCACGGTGCTCGAGCTCCGCGCTAAATGTCGGCGCCTGAAAGCGGAGCACGATATTGGTCTGATCATTGTGGACTACTTGCAGCTTATGCATGGTTCAGGCATGGGCAAAAACAGCAACCGAGAGCAAGAAATTGCCCATATTTCGCGCTCGTTGAAAGGGTTGGCCAAAGAATTGAATGTGCCGGTAATTGCGCTGTCTCAGTTGAGTCGTGCCGTTGAAACACGCGGTGGCGACAAGCGCCCTCAGCTTTCTGACCTTAGGGAATCTGGATCCATTGAGCAGGACGCCGATGTGGTCGCCTTTATTTACCGTGCCGAGCGGTATGGAATCACCGTTGACGAAAACGGAAATTCGACCGAGGGTCTTGCAGAACTAATTATTGGTAAACAGCGAAATGGTCCCATTGGAGATGTTACCTTAGCGTTTGTTAATCAGCATGCGCGATTTGAAAACCTCACAACCTATTACGGTCCAACGGATTACATCCAGGAAGACGGTGATGGCGAACAGGGCGCATTGCCTCCAGGATCAGATTCTGCTCCGTTTTAAGCCAATTCCATGATCGACCCCAAACAATTTTATCGAAAAATGGACTGTATGCTGGCGCGCATCGCCGGTGAAAGTCAGGATGGTCGATTTTTGCATCGCATCCTCGAAGAGCTCGTAGTTTCTTTCGGCACCGAGCTCAAGTTTCGTAACGGTCATATGTACCGCGAGCTTTTTGGCGTGTTTGAATTGCTCCACACCACGGGAAAAGCCGATGCCTTCCCCGCAAGACTCTCCGCCAACGATACTGCCGTTCAACAAATTTTAGAACACGGCGGTTTTGTTTTTGAAACCTCCTCCGAACGACCTCGCTGGTTTCATCCCGCCATCGAAGACGCACCCGAATTTGTAGCTTTTCGCATTGATGGTCAGCCGGGGCACCGCTATCTCTTCTTGTTTTAATTGCGACCAGGCTGGGTGCGCGATGAACTGGCTTTTTGTTTAAATGGCGTTCGATTTTCGCTCAACTACCGATTGAAATCGGATGCCGCCCAGAGTGAATTGGACACGGCTGCGGCCATCCAAAACAGTTTGTTGCCTCAAAAGGCGCCCAAGTTTAAAGGGTATGATATTGCCGTCCGGTCTCAACCAGCCGAAGCAGTCGGCGGCGACCTCTATGATTTTTTGTCGTTGGAAGAAGACATGATCGGCATCGCCATGGGCGATGCCAGTGGTCACGGCTTGCCTGCGGCTCTATTGGTTCGGGATGTGCTCATGGGCATCCGCATGGGCGTTGGCTCGAATCTCAAGATGATGTACACCCTCAAGAAATTGAATCGGGTGTTGCACGAAACCACGTTCTCAACACGGTTTGTGTCCGTTTTCTTTTGCGAACTGAGTGCAGACGGGGGCATTTTATTTGCCAATGCCGGACACACCACCTGTTTCATACTGCATGATGGAAACGTGGACCGGCTCAATCCTACCGGACCTATTATGGGTCCTCTACCCGATATTCCTCTAGAACGAGGATTTGCGAACCTGCCCCCAGGAGGCATCATGGTCCTCTTCACCGACGGTATTACCGAACGAAACGAGCTTTCCGGAGAGCCTTTTGAGGAGGAAGGATTGCTCCGCTGTATTCTAGAAAACAAGCACGAGTCGGCTGCACAGCTGGTTGAAAAAGTGTTTAACTACGCGATTTCATTGCCGCACCAGTCCGATATCCTAGAAGACGACAGCACGCTGATGATTATCAAGCGGGACAAATAGCCTTTATTAGGCTTTTTTTGCTTTTCTGATACGCAAATTCAGCATTTCGACGAAAACCGAGAAGGCCATCGCGAAATAGATGTAGCCTCTTGGAAGATGGAAATCTA
>JAURGV010000117.1 GCA_030833605.1 Rhodothermales bacterium | reverse complement strand
AACGGCAATGATGTCAGCGGCGAGACCAGGCGTCAGCGAGCCCGTCTCATTTTTTAAGCCCATCAATTCGGCTGTCACAATGGTGGCCGATCGGATGGCATTGAGGGGGGTCATGCCGTACTCGACCATTAATTTGAAATCGATCGCGTTATCGCCGTGCGGAAGAGCGCCTGCGTCGGTTCCGTAGGCAATTTTGACTCCTTTTTTAACAGCGCGACCAAACGTTTCTTTATGGGCGCTAACAATAGCTTTTGTGCGGGCACTCCATTCGGCTGGCAAGCCATCACTCATATAGACCGATATGGTTGGGACCCAGAAGGTGCCCTTTGCGACCATTAAATCGAGGGTAGCATCTTCGAGTAGCATACCGTGCTCGATGGATCGTGCGCCGGCATTTACCGCGTCGTAGGCCCCTTGTCCTCCGTAGGCGTGGGCAGCCACGGGAATCTTAAATCGGGCAGCTTCCTTAACGACCAACTCAATTTCTTCGCGATTGAATTGGGGAAGGGGCGTCATATTTTCCAAATCGATGTGCCTGGTCGTGCCTGTAGCATAAAGTTTGATCCAATCCGTTCCAAACTTCGCTTCGGTCCTGATTTCTTTAACAATCGCATCCTTTGAATCAGCAAGAACGCCGAATTGGGGGACATCAATTTGCGGTGCGAGACCATTTTGGTTCATGTAACCGCCTGTAATGGACAGCGCGCGAGTGGCAACTTGCGTACGCGGACCTTCCACAAGACCCTGGTTTATGGCATCTCGAATGGCAAGGTCGGCCCAGTCAGCCCCTTCGGAATCCAAATCTCGTATGGATGTGAAACCGGCTAATAGCGTAGCTCTTGCTGCTGCAATGCCTTCCGCCGTTCTAAAAGGGATGGATTTGTATAAAATGGGGTTGTTCGACGCGTAATCCGGTTGAATGAGCAAGTGGGTGTGCGCATCCATGAGCCCCGGCAGCACAAATTTATCGGAAAGATCGACTACGGTGGCGCCACTCGGGATGGCCACGTCTTTTCCAATAGAATGTATGCGCCCATTTTGTACGAGAATGACCACATTTCGCTCAATTTCGCCTGTTTGAACGTCTAGAACAGAACCTGCTTTTAAGGCGGTTATTTCACTGGTTTGTGCGACTGAGCCAGATGAAATGGCGAGACAAAAAAGTGCAAAAAACAGAATCTGGAAGGTGGATTTCATGGTGGGCTTGCTCGTTTTGGGAATGACCAAGGTCAACGGTTAGTTCTGTATCAGTTTGATGGATGCGTCCGCAAATCGTTTGCCTAAGAGGGTGTAGCCTTCAACCGACATGTGTAAGTCGTTCTCAATTTCTGCTCCCTGGGCGTTGAGTCCATCATTTAAATCGTCCGTGTCGACCCATGCACCCTTTGGGTGGGCGTTGGCCGTTTGAACCAACACGTCTCGAATCATAGTCCAGTGCGGGTATCGACCGTTGTCCATGTCAAAATCAGACAATCGTCCGACTACCAAATGGATATCATCCCGGCTAAGGTCCTGTTTCAGCTGATCCATAAGTCCGGTTAGACTTGCGCCGTACACTGCTCCGTGGGATTCGTTGGCATCTCGTTCGCCTTGCATCCACACAAACGTAATGGAAGCCAATGAACGACCTGCAACGACAGAATCCACTTTCGCCATCATGTGATCGTAGAGATCGCCGTTGCCTTCGGGCTGTTCGCCGCCAGTTGGGGCCCAGTTTTTAACCCATCGCCGAATAGGTTGTCCTCCCCAAGCGTCCTTAACAACGATCACATTTTTTGCCCCAAATTCGGCTTGGACAGTTGGGGTAAATGAAACGTCTGGATCTAGCCTTGCCATGTTGGACTGGCCAGAGAGGATAAACAGATGCGTGCTAGGGTCCGGCGTGATGACGCGGGTCTGCGAGTGAGAAGGAATGGCTGAAACCAGCAGTGCTGCCAGGCTCAAAAGAAATAGTTTGCGCATAGGTCAGGACGATTGATGATGCGCCCAAAGTATACGGATGTTGGCGAAGAGAGACCAATCTCTTTTCCTAAATCGGGCTGGGCTATTGAGTGGCGTAGTCCAGAATAAGGCTTGATTACATCACAAAGTGATGTAACCATGCTTTTACCGTGCAATATCTAGAAGGTCCGAGTCCGTAGATAACATGTTATTCAGACACGAGTCGTCACGCGAGGCCGCATTTTCATACTAAATATGGCGAACATGAGGCGGTTTATGCCATTCCCGCTGGTGACCTACTGGCAGGATCACTCCCCAAACGTCAGGAGCGTTTGGTCCAGAGATGGGCATTTCTCAGGTCTAAAGAGTTGGAACAATCGTGGAATCAAGCGGTGAATATGCTTGAACCGAGTCAAATCGAACCGCTTTCATGATTACAGGTCCGAAAACTAGAGACAATTCGAATACAATGGGTGTTGCTATGCTTCCCCGGATCGTCTCTGTGGTTGCCGAGCCGAAGACAGCAAGCGTACTCGCAACGTTTGACAACGGCCAACTTCGACGCTTCGATGTAACTCCACTTTTGTCCAAAGGTGTGTTCCAGCAACTTCAGAGTGAGAAAGCGTTTGCAGCCGTTCGCGTTGATGAAATGGGCGGCATTGAATGGGACGCCGGGCCAGACCTTTCGAGAGACACGATCTACTTAGACGGAATACCAATCTGATTGAGCCGCCAAACCGGCTTACCTTGAGCCCGGCAAATGTAGGAAACCGGCAAGGAAAGACCACCCCCATCTGCTATCTCGTTTCAAACGGTCAATAAAACTATCAATTGTTGTGAGATTTTAATAGCATACCGACGTGACCATAAGGTTGACCGCAGTCAGGTGGCCTACTTCGTATTGACCTATTAATCGGAAGGCACATTACTATGCTCCCAAGCACCCGCTCGCTCCAATTCTTCGGGAAACTTCTCGCAGCCCTAACGACCTCGATATTGTTGTTATCGTTTTCACCTCCATCCGCAGTGTTGGCTCAATCGGCGATGGGAGACCCGTTTTATGAAAGCCCGTTTCGAACGCTTGATCTTAATGCGCCTAATTCAGTGAGAAACGCGTCTGGGAGGCCTGGAAGTGGATTTTGGCAACAGGAAGTCGACTATGTGATTCGCGCTACATTGAACCCGGCAAATCATGAACTCATGGGCCGAGAATCTATTCGGTATGTCAATCACTCTCCGGACGACCTGCCTTACCTGTGGCTGCACCTAGAGCAAAATGCTTGTGAGCCGAATAGTGTCAGCCACGCGCTAAAACAACCTCCATTGGTCTTTCTGGGTGCTGTTTTTGATTTTTCGTGCCAGGGATTTTTGGGTGGTATCACGCTCGAAAGTGTGACCTCTGGGGGTCAGAATCTGAGTCATCGTGTGTATGGCACGACGATGCGAATCGACCTTGATGAGCCCCTTTCTTCTGGTGACGAAATCACCTTTGAGGTCGCATGGCGCTTTACAATTCCGCCTTATGGTCTCGCTCGCATGGGCAGGGACGGGACGCTGTATGAAATGGCGCAGTGGTTTCCGCGACTGGCCGTATATGACGATGTACGAGGGTGGAATTCAGAGCCCTACATCGGAGCCGGCGAATATTATCTGGAGTATGGAGACTATGACGTGACCCTTACGCTGCCGTCGGAATACATTGTCGCTGCAACGGGTGATTTGCAGAATCCGGACGAGGTGTTAACGAGTGACCAACGCCTGCGCTTGCAACGCGCCATGACGGAATCTGACCCGGTGGCTATCATCACGCAATCGGAAGCGGGTGATCCATCTAAAACCCGTCCTTCATCAAGCGGCACCCTCGATTGGCACTTCACTGCAGAGACCGTTCGAGATTTTGCTTTTGCCGCAAGCCCTGATTTCCGTTGGGATGCAACGAGTTGGGAAGGAATCCGAATCGAAGCGCTATATCGGGACGGAGCCGCTAACTGGGAAGAAGCGATTTTAATGTCTCGCCAGTCCATCAAATATTTCAGCGAGCAGTGGTACCCTTATCCATATTCACATGCTACGACCATCGAAGGTCCGATTGAAGGAATGGAGTATCCCATGCTCACGTTCGTACCCGCCATGGAAGCTCGAGAAGACTTGCATTGGGTCGTGGCCCACGAATTTGGGCACGAGTGGTTTCCTATGTTAGTAGGATCCAACGAACGCTTTTACCCATGGATGGATGAAGGATTTAACACGTTTATCGATCTCGAGGCCGCTGCAGAATACTTTGAGGGGACGGACTACGGCAATTCGATCGAATGGAATCCACTAGCGATCTACGCAGAAAATGCCATCGCTCAAGAAGAGCAACCCATGATTTTAAGAGCTGCCGAGCAATCGAATCTATTCTGGACAGCCTACCAAAAGCCGGCGCTTATGCTTCAGCTTCTGAGGCACGAAGTGCTTGGCCCCGAACGGTTCGACGTTGCCTTCAGAGGCTACATCGAGGCCTGGGCCAACAAACACCCAACGCCAGCTGACTTCTTCCGTCTCATGAAAGATGCCTCGGGCATGGATCTTGACTTTTATTGGCGACAGTGGGTAATGACGGCTTCAAGGCTGGATCAAGCGGTGGTTTCGGTATCTGGTGTTAGCTCAGAAGGGACCAGCGAGATTGTTCTTGCTAACAACGAAGCGATGGTTATGCCGGTCGAAATGAAAATCGATTTCGCAGATGGAACGCACACTACGCTTCGGTTTCCCGTAGAAATGTGGAATCAAGGACCCCGGTTTACGTACAATCTTGCGGATTCCCGCGAAATTGTTCACCTAACGCTGGATCCCAGAGATCGATATCCCGACGACGATCGGTCGAACAATACGTGGACCCGGTGATGGGTTGCTCGTCAACCTGGTTGATTTAACGCACAAAAAAAGAGGACCCAAACCGATGTTTTTCGGGATGAGTCCTCTAAGGTTGCCCTACAAGGAGTCGAACCTTGAACCTTCGGAACCAGAATCCGACGCTCTGCCAATTGAGCTATAGGGCAATATGCTGCTGTGGTGCAAAGACCGAATATTCTGGTTAGTTCGGTATCTGGAGCTAAACGGTTAAGTCGGCTCCAATTCCACGCGGGATTCAGTAAATACGGCGAGAGTATGCGTTTTGCAATCCCGCAGTTCCATTCTGACGCCATCACCGCCCTTTTTTACCGAGTCTTTACTGAGGGAGTTCGGTCGAATCCACTTCATCCGTACCAACCTGCCGCCATTCGGCCACTTTTTGGACAATCTGGGACCGAACGTGTGCGCACCATTCCGTTCCTTTGCCTTCCCACTCAGAAGCTGGAATAGGATCAAATACGTGAAGGTGGATCAGGCTGCCTTTGCCAAATACCCAACCATTTTTAGGAAGGGCATCAAACGAACCGTCCAGTGCAATGGGAAGAACGGGCAGGCCGAGTTTAAATGCGCCATCATTAAATTCGCCGATTCGACCGTCTGGGGAGCGGGTGCCTTCGGGCATCACCATAACGCTGACCTTCTTCTCCAGGCGATCTTTGATATCAATCATCACTTGGGCGCGGCTTCTTCGATCGCCTCTGGAGACCGGAATATCGCCTGCGATGCGCATCATCCAGCCCAAAATGGGCAGGCTGAACAGCGATTCTTTACCTACCCATTTCATATCCCAGGGGAGGCGACTCACAATGGGGATATCGGCCAATGACTGGTGGTTGCAGACTACAACAAACGGGTTGCGCATGTTTTTCGGCAGGTTACCACTAATTCGGATGGTCCAAACTGGGTTTACAGCGGCCATCCAGTACCCGAGACGACGAAATTGACGACCTGTAGCGTATTTCCCTGGGTCCTTGTCAAGCCAATGCGTGACGGCCATTATCGGAATCCAAAGCAGGATTAAAAACGATATGGAAAACCAAGCCCAAATGGATCGAAGAATGGCCAAGCGAGGATACCGACTGGAAAGGGGAGAAAGTGAACACGTAAAATAGGGTTCTCTGTCGCATTGTTTGGATGAAATTTGCGAAAGATGGATCTTACCGGCTCAAACCCAGCCAAAGTCAGCTTATGGATTCGATTTTTTCCCATTTTTCTCAGCCCAATAATCCGTTTGAATTGTTTGGAGCGGTTCACCTCTGGATGGTGGTTTATGTTTTGGTTTTCGGTTTTGTGTTGCTCCGCGTAGGCGTTAAGGCGACTGAAGATCGGCGCAAGGTGATCAGGAGGGTGATTGCGCTGGTCTTTCTTTTTTGGGAAATCGAATGGCAGGTTTGGCATATTTGGCATGGGGTATGGTCGTCTAGCATCAATTTGCCGCTCCATTTATGCAGTTTGATGATTTGGGTAACCCTGTACAGCTTTTGGTTTGACGACAAGCGGTTTTACGGGGCGATTTACTTTTTTGGTATCGCCGGGGCCATTCAAGCGATTATTACACCTAATGCGGCCGAATCCTTTCCCCATATTCGTTTTTTGAGCACCATGTTTACGCACAGCCTACTGGTTATTTCGGGGTTATGGGTGGTGATCGTCGAGAAATATCGACCCACTATTAAGGCTGGAGTGCAGTGTTTTGTCGGGTTAAATGTAGCTGCATTCGTGATTTATTGGATTAACGTCGCCATTGGTTCGAACTACATGTATGTGGTCGATAAGCCAGCCGTAGCTACCGTGATGGACTATTTCCCAGCGTGGCCCTGGTACATTCCCATTTTGGAGGGCATTCTGGTGGTATTGATGATGCTGTTGCTCCTGCCGTTTATGCGAAAAGGCCGTGCTTCAGCCTCTGCCGCCTAAAGATTTCCCCGAATACATTCGACTAAGCGTTACTACAAAAGAAACGGGCGGGTCGGGAGGGCGATAAAATCGCCTTTCCGACCCGCCCGTCCCTTGCAAGCAGTTTGAAAGTTTTCAAACCATGGGGATGACTCCCCGTTTGTTATGCGAGAAGGATATCCTTCTCTAACCTGAAGATAACGATCGACTTATTTAAAAGTGATACGTGTACCGAAGTTAAATGCACGTGGTAGACCTAGGTGAACTTCTGCATCGTCAGCGCCGTGGTTTTTACCGTTTGCGGTATAAGCGTTGAATGATGAGTTGTCCGTTGCGTCCTGTACGTAGAAGCTATCAAACACGTTGAATACGTTTGCGAACAAACGGATGTCAAAGCGGGAGAGCTTCAAGAGGTCGCTAGGAATGTCGTAGCCCACGTTCAAGTCAAACACATTGTAAGCAGGGATTTCCCAGCTTTGATCGCGATCGCCAGCAACCGTACGGCTAACAGGATCGAAAT